>JAGLWJ010000001.1 GCA_023133475.1 Phycisphaerae bacterium
TACCATAACTTCGAGGCCCTCAACATCCCCGCCACACACCCTGCCCGCGATATGCAGGATACCTTCTGGCTGGGCAATGGGCAGTTGCTGCGGACGCACACCTCCCCGGTGCAGATTCGTGCCATGAAAAAGTTCGGCCCGCCGATCCGCTGCATCGTGCCGGGGCGCTGCTTCCGCTATGAGACCGTGGACGCCTCGCACGAAAACACCTTTCACCAGGTGGAAGGGTTGATGATCGACAAGGAAATCTCCATCGCCAACCTGATCGCAATGATGAAACTGCTGCTACGCGAAGTGTTCGAGCGCGACGTCAAGGTGCGCCTGAGGCCCGGATACTTCCCGTTCGTGGAGCCGGGGTTCGAGCTGGACATGAGCTGTTTGATCTGTGGGGGGGGCGGCTGCCCCACGTGCAAACAATCCGGCTGGATCGAGATTCTGCCCTGCGGAATGGTGCATCCGAACGTGCTGCGTTTCGGGGGGATCGATCCGCACGAGTACACCGGGTTCGCATTCGGGCTAGGCCTGACCCGCCTGGCTATGATGAAGTATGGAATCCATGACATTCGGGTGATGAACGCGGGTGATTTGCGGGCTCTGGTGCACCCCTCGCGGTTGGCCGGCCCCACCATCTCTGCCAAAGGCTGATAGTAACCATGCTGATTTCGTTGAATTGGATTCGTGATTTCGTCGATCTGCCATCAGACCTCGACCCCCACGATCTGGCTGACCGCTTTACCATGACCTGTGCGGAAGTCGAGGATGTCCAAAGGATCGAGACCGGTGCCCAAGGCCTGATCGCTGCCAGGATCGTTACGGTGCAGGCTTTGCCCGACACGCACGACCTGCACCAGGTGGTGCTGGATGTCGGGGGCGGCGATGGTGTCGAGACGGTGACGGCTGCCCCGGGCTTGAAAGCCGGGGACCTGGTGATCTATGCCCCCGCCGGGGCACACGTCAACGCCGTTGGTGACATCAGTGTAGCACAGGTGGCCGGCCATGCCAGCACCGGCATGATCCTCTCCGGGGAGACACTGGGGATCGAGATGGCAGTCGGGCAGGCTATCTTCCTGCCTCCCAACACCCTGCCCGGGGAAGCCATCCCTACCGAACCGCTGGACGACTGGGTCATCGAGGTTGACAACAAGTCCATCACCCATCGCCCGGACCTGTGGGGGCACTATGGGATCGCCCGTGAATTGGCGGCGATGTATCAGGTGCCGCTGAAGGAGTGCCCGGTGGTCAGCCGCGAGTCGCTCGACGACCCCAACCTGCCGCTGATCCCCATCGAGATTGACGATCCCAATGCCTGCCCGCGATACAGCGGATTGCGGGTGGAGGGGGTCGGATCGCAGCCGGCACCGCTTTGGATGCAGTTGCGGATCGGGCATGTGGGATTGCGGCCTATCGACTGCCTGGTGGACCTCACCAACTACATCATGCTCGAGTTGGGTCAGCCGATGCACGCCTTCGACGGGGACCGGATCGAACGTATCGAGGTAGGCCTGGTCAAACCCGGCTCGATGTTCACCACCCTGGACGGCTGCGAACGCACCCTGCCCCAGCAGGCTTTGATGATTATGTGCAATCGCGAGATGGTGGCTTTGGCGGGGATCATGGGCGGTTTGGCCACCGAGGTCTCACCACGCACGCGATCGATGTTGCTGGAGTCTGCCAACTTCGACCCTGCCATCATCCGACGCTGTGCGACGAAGCTGGGGTTGCGGACCGATGCCAGCGCCCGGTTTGAAAAGTCGCTCGATCCTCGGAACACCGCGCTGGCTATTCAACGTTTCATCCATCTGGCCCGGGCAGAGTTCCCCGAGTTGGTGGCCACCTCACGGTTGTCGGACTGCTACCCGCAGCCGCCGTCGGAGGTTCGAGTGGAGATTGATCCGGCATTTGTAAGCCGCTTCATGGGTCAGCCGATTCCCAACGATGAGATAACGCGAATCCTGACCGCGTTGGAGTTCGGCGTAACCGACCAGGGCGATAAGATGGTCGTTTCGGTGCCTTCGTTTCGCGCCACCAAGGACATTTCGATCGAGGCGGACATCATCGAGGAAATCGCCCGCTACGTCGGCTACGACAACATCGAGCCGCGTCTGCCCCAGGCTACGGTGCGCAGGTTCGAGCCCAACGTTCAGCACGAGATCGAACAGAACACACTGCGGGCACTTTGCGGCGGTTTGGGCTTCTGCGAGATTCATCGTTATCTGTGGTATGACGATCCGTGGTTGGCCCGACTGGGTTATGAGCCTAAGCCCGGCATCGAAGTGCGCAACCCGACCAGTGCCCATGAGCATCAGTTGCGGCATGAACTAATGCCGGGCATGTTACAGGCGTTGGACCTCAACCGTCATCACTTTGATGGGTTTCGGCTGGTCGAGCTTGGCAGCGTTTACCCGCCCGGGCCGGATGTCGAGGAGGAGTTCCGCCATGTCGGGCTGATCTGTGCCCGGCGGCAGAAGGGGGCGGAAGACGAACTGCTGCTGTGGTTGAAGGGGGCGTTGGAGACCTGGGGCATGCAAGTGCCGGGCGTCTCGCCGGTGTTCGTGCGAGCGGAGGAGGCTCAGCGGTTGCCCTGGGTGCACGAGCACAAGTCCGCTACGGTGATGCTCGACGGTAAGCGCCTCGGAATGGTGAGTGCGCTTCCGCTGGAACTGCGCAACCGGATCGACGAGCATCTCAAAGCCTGGTCGGTGGTGTGGGCGGAACTGCGCCTGGACCACATCGCAACCGCCCGCCCGCGGGTGCAACAACTTCAGCCGATCCCTCTGCATCCGCGGATTGACATGGATTTCTCCGCCCTGACGGATGCCGACCGCGAGTACGTTGCGGTGGCTGATGCCGTTGCCCGGTTCGATCATCCGTTGCTGATCAACGTGACGTATGTGGGAAGCTATGAGGGCAAGTCCATCCCGGCGAACAAGCGGAGCCTCACCTTCCGCGCCCGCATCGGCAGCCCACAGCGAACCCTGGTCGATGAGGACCTCAATGCGTTTCGCAAGTCGTTCGAGGGCCACCTGAAGCAGTGTGGGCTGGTTCTGCGAGGGTAGGGCGGGTTCCACCCGCCGCACCGTGCCGAAAAGGCGGGTAGAACCCGCCCTACGTTGGGTGGTCCATGGCTTTAGGGGCTGTCGATTTAGTCTGTAGCGTCGCCCCTTGTGGGCGGCGCACCCTCGTTTCTCGTCACCCACAAGGGGTGACGCTACATTGGGGGTCGCTCCGAACGACTAAATCCACAACCCCTGAAGAGGTGGGCCACCCATGCCCGAATCAAACTACGCCGCTTGTACCCGCAGGTTAAGGCATGACAGAACACTAGGGGATTACAAAGCTGTCGGTGGGATGACGCTGGTATTCGGTTCCGGTGTAACTGGTGGCTTCGTCGATCTGCCAGATGTTGTCGGCACGAGGCCCGAACATTGGGGTTATGGTCCATACCACCCGGCCGTCAGAGCACAGCACGTTTTGACCCGATCCGCCGTCGTGGGAGGTGGAGTTGATTTCCAACGAGGCGAGCGTATTAAACTTGCCGCCCTCGAAGAAGGGGTTGCGGTCCGCATAGATAGGAGCGCAGGTTCGCTCCCCCAGCCGCAGGGTAGGGCCGGCCATATTCTGCGAATCGAAGCTGCAATTCTCCGGGTCGGGGAAATCGTCGAACTGGTCGATCTGGTCGATCTGGTCGGCGTTCATCGTCCGGGCTGATCCCCGGGCGGCGCAGATGAAGCTATCGGGCTTTACGAACCGCAACCGCACGAGCATATAGCGATTGCGGCTGTTGGGCATGCGCGGAACCTCCGGGCGAGGCGATTGCAACCAGTTGATCCCCGGAACAAAACCGGCGGTTTGCGGCATATGCCCGTTAAAACCGGCGGCGTATTGGCTGACTCCTTGATAAATGCTCCCAAGGTTGGAGGCACACATCATCCGCCGAGCACGACTGCGCTGCTGAGAAAAACCCGGCACCAGCACGCCCACAAACAACGTAATGCACGCCGCCAATGCCACCAACTCACGCAGAGACAACACCGGGCGCCGGAAAACCCGCCCCTTTGAGGACGGAGGCAGGGAGGAAACTGCCTCCGTGATCCTCAAAGGTGACGCTTGCTCGATCCGGCACATAACCTGATCGGCCAAGTGAGTCGGAGGAGGAGGAGTATGATATTCATCAAGCAGTTCGAGCCATTGAGAGATATTCCGGCTTTGCGAAGCGGACCGGGCTGACCGGGCGATCTCGTGACGCATCCGCTCAGCCTGCTCGTCTTCCAGCAGACCCAGATGGTATTCCATCAGTCGTTCGGGATAGTTGTCCGGATGATCCATGAGTCGTTGCTTCCCACCTGTTTCTCAGATAGCCGGGTGCGAGTCGCTCCCCAGCGAGTTATCCGGATCATTTCCCTCCTGGCACATGTTCATACGTCATGCTGTCCCTGCGGGTTCTGCCCCTCTCGAAATAGTTTTCCGAATTGGGACACGGCGGAGTGGAGGCGACTTTTCACGGTTCCCAGTGGGATGTCCAGAATCTCCGCCATCTCCTTGTAGGGGAAGTGGTGAAAATAGGCGAGAACCAACACCTCACGTAAAGGTGCCGGTAACTGATCAACCGTTTTTCGGACAATAGCGCCTTTCTCTGCCTCCTGCAGGGTTTCGAGCGGTGTGGGGCCTTGGTCGGCCATCAACGCGAAAAACCGCAGGCCGTCGGAATCGCTATCTCCGTCCACCGGGGCATCCAAGGGCACTTCCCGACGCCGGGTGCGGCGGCGGAGATAGTCCCGAGCCTTGTTGGCGGCGATGGTGAAGAGCCAAGGCTTGAGCTTACGCTGAGGATCAAAACTGGCTGCGGCTATGTGCACCTGGATAAACGAATCCTGCACCACATCCTCTGCCGCCGCACTGCTACCGGTGAAACGGAGCACAAACCTGTGCAACTCGAGGTGGTGACGATCGACCAGCACCCGGAAAGCGTTCGGATGGCCCCGGAGGTGATCGGCTAATAGTTCTTCGTCCGTTGGCGAACTCACCACTCCATTGTATGCTTACACACACGCAGAAGGAATGGAGAATGGAGAATGGGGAAAATGGAAAATGGAAAATGGAAAATGGAAAATTAAAAATGGAAAATGGGGGATGTGAGACAATTGTCGTTGGGTGCACTCCCTTCTTTCTTCTCTGCGTTCTCTGCGTCTCTGCGTTCATAAATAATTCGGGTTAGCGGCGACCCGCAGGGGAGCGTGGGGAATTGAGAAGAATCGAGAATACAGAATTGAGAGTGCCATCGTTGCGACAACGCGGGGTAAAGTGGGCGATGTGTGGGTTGCTTGCGGTGGCAGCCACACAAGTTGGGGGAGCGATGGCACCAGACAAACACCGAGACAACGAAACGCTGAATCTGAACCAACCCCGCATTGTAGTGCTCAAGTCCAAACGCAAACTGCACCTCTTTGATGGGGAGCGGTTGGTGAAGACTTATCCGGTGGCTTTGGGCAAAACGCCGGTCGGCCAGAAAGAGTGTGAGGGTGACGGGCGGACCCCCGAGGGGCGGTTCACAGTGGTCACCAGGAACCACAAGAGCAAGTACCACCGGTTCCTAGGCCTGAGTTATCCGGGCCTGACGGCAGTGGAACGCGGGCGGCGTCAGGGCTTGATCACCGAGGGGGAAGCCCGCAGCATTCGGGAGGCTTTGGCAGCCGGCCGCTGCCCCAGTTGGACCACCGCCCTGGGAGGGGCAATCGGAATCCATGGGCACGGCACGGCTACGGATTGGACTGCCGGATGTGTCGCTTTGGAGGATCGACATGCCAAACAGTTGTTCCAGGTGATGCGACTGGGGGACGAAGTCGAGATATTACCTTAACCGGGTTCGCCCACAAACAAGGCAATAAGGCAACGAGGGTAGGGCGGGTTCTACCCGCCGCTTGCGCCAGGCCCGGCATTTATGCCGGGTGAGAAGGCCGAACGAAGAATCCCCCCCGTTCCGCCCCGCCGCCAGCGCAGAGCTGGGCAATTTGACACGCCAATCACCCTGTTCTTAGAATACAGATTCTCAAGAAGCCCGGACGGTGAATGAGAAGTCCGGGTTAGCCCATAGCTGTCTTTTGTCTGGAAGCTCGCACCGCGGATTGAGAGCGTTGGGGAGTACTTATCAGTGGCGACCACGACCCTGGCCTCATTGGCGCAACATCTTGAATCACAGGGTCTTAAAAGTAAGATCGTGGGCGATGGGCAGACCGTGGTCCACGCTGTCAACACCCTTGAGGACGCCGGGGAAGGGGAGATCAGCTTCCTGACCAATCCCAAGTACCGTCAGGCTGCTCAGCGGTCCAAAGCCTCGGCGATCATCGTGGCCCACAATGAGAATTTGACCTTCGATGTGCCGGTTCTGCGGTGTGATGATCCTTATGCAGCCCTGACCATCGCCACCGTGCACATTCACGGCTATCGCCGCCATCCGCAGTGGGGGATCAGTGAGCGGGCAACCATCGCCGAGGACGCCAACATCGGGCCTGGAGCATCCATTGCCGCCGGCGCGACCATCGAAGAAGGGGTGACCATCGGCAAGAACAGCGTGATTTATCCGGGAACCTACATCGCACGCAATGTCGCCATCGGTGACGACGTGGTGCTCTACCCCGGCGTCACCATTTACGAACAGTGCCGGCTTGGAGACCGGGTTACGATCCATGCCGGCACGGTGATTGGGGAGGACGGTCTCGGCTATGCCCCGGTGGAAGGCAAGTGGATCAAGATTCCGCAAGTGGGATGGGTGGTCATCGAGGATGATGTTGAAATCGGCTCGAACTGCACGATCGACCGAGCCACCATGGGGATGACACGTATCGGGTCGGGCACCAAGTTCAGCAACCTGGTCGCCATCGGGCACGGAGCCAAGGTCGGCGAGGACTGTATGTTCGTCGCTCTGGTGGGGGTGGCGGGTTCGGCGGTGATCGGCAAGTGTGTGACCATCGCCGGCCAAGCCGGCATCGTGGGGCACATCACGGTTGGCGATAAGGTGCAGATCGGTGCCCAGGCCGGCGTTGCTTACTCGCTCGAAGCCGGAGCGAAGGTGCTGGGTTCACCGGCGGTTCCGATCACCGACGCCAAGCGCCAGTTCGTGCACATCAAGCGGTTGCCGGAGATGAAGGAGCGGATCAAGGCGCTCGAGCAGGAGGTGCAGGCACTGCGGCGGCTCATCCAGGAGAATGGGAAGACTTCCGAAGGCACAGACGGCGGATGACCTCGACCGACTCGTCGAATCCCGAGGCGGCATCTGCGTTGGGTCTCATCGCCGGCGGCGGTGAGTTCCCTTTCATGGTGATCCGTGGTGCCAGGCAGGCTGGTTGTCGCGTGGTGGTGTTGGGCATTCGCGGGCTGGCGGACCCGGCTTTGCGGGATGAAGCCGACGTTTTCAAGTGGACCGGTCTGGCGCGATTGGGCGGTTGGGTTCGCACGTTGCGGCGTCAGAAGGTGACTCGCTGTATTATGGCGGGTGCGGTCCACAAGACCGCCATGTATGGGCGGTTTCGCCTCCTGCGTATTCTGCCCGACATAGCCTCGCTCAAGCTCTGGTTTTTCACGGTGCCGGACAAACGCACGGATACCGTGCTCGGTTGTATCGGCGACTATATGGCATCGAAGGGGATCACGTTGGAGAATTCCGTCCAGTATTGCCAGGATGACTTGGCCCCGGAGGGGGTGCTCACCCATCTGCAACCCACGGCGGCCCAACTCCGCGACATCGAGTTCGGCTGGCCTATTGCAAAGGAGATGGGGCGGTTGGACATAGGGCAGTCCATCGCCGTCAAGGAGCAGGAGGTTGTCGCAGTCGAAGCCATCGAGGGCACCGACCGCATGATCGAGCGGGCAGGGCAATTATGTGCTCACGGTGGATGGGTCCATATCAAGGTGGCCAAGCCGGGCCAGGATATGCGTTTCGACGTCCCAACGATTGGGCCGGCGACCCTTGAAAACCTCCACCGCAACGCAGCGAAGGTGCTGGTGGTCGAAGCCGGCAAAACCTTAACCATCCAACGCGACAAGATGCTGGCAGCCGCCCGCAAGTACGGTATCGTGGTCATCGGTCGCCGGGGCGGCTAGATGGCATGAGGAGCTGTGGTTATGGTATTTGAAGGTGTTGTTCGCAATAGGGCTGTGGTGCTTCCGCCCGAGGTCGACCTGCCTGAGGGTACGATCGTGCGTATCGAAGCGGCGCCGTTTAGACGGTTCAACGACCTTGTGGAACTGGCGGGAACATGGGAGGGTGATGACGCCGATCGGGTCGTTGCGGAAATCTATGCCCTGCGCTCCAGCGCACCGCCGAGGGCTTCGCTGGGATCATGATCCTGCTCGACACCGATCACTGTGTGTTCTTTCTCCGCGGACGGGAAGAGTGGCGTAGGTCGGGTTGAAAACCTGACGCGATGGGCGATGGATGAGTTAGACCGGTGACACGGATTGGGGTTGGGGGTAGAGGAACAACCGGATCACGTATCGGATCGGAACAACATCGCGATGTGGACGGCAGGTTTTCAACCTGCCCTACTTGGCTGGAGGTGCTCTAGATGTCTGCCTGGAAGGCGTTCAAGTCGCACGGTATCAGGTTTCTCACAGCCGTCGTCACCAGCATGGTTGCGTCCGCTATTGTAGCAGGCTTGACCTACTATTATCTCAGTGAAAATCTTGCCGCAGTTGTTAACAAGAGTCTCGACATCATCAAGTTTGATGAAGCTGTCGGCGTTTTGGATGAAGTCTCGTCGTATGAAATCGAAGACACAGTTATACGGCCCGCCAATCAGGCGAACGCTTCGGCTGAGACTGAACGGCTTCGGACGAAACTTAACGATGCCAATGGCAAGATCGAACAGGTCGTAAGTGAGTTGGAAATGCTCATCGATGCGTTTGAGCTTCTAACGATTGATGACCGCCCCTTGAAGCTATTCGACGATAAACTTGTTGCCTCACCAAGAGGCGAATTCCTGCAACGGCTCAAGTGGGCGAAGAACGATTTATCAAATGTCCCTGGCGCGATTGGGATGACTTATCTGGAAATCGACCGCCTTGAGAGCGTTGTTGCTAACTTCGACGAGGCTTATCTGAAGACTGCTACACAAGAGATCCAAAAGTTGGTTTCCAAAGTAGATCGGGCAAGGGCAAGTCTCGTCGAACGCCGAGATGCCATGCTGAGAGTGTTAGAGGAATTCGGCAAAGATCATTAGTCAGCGACGCGGTGGCGGCTTGTACAGACATTGCCATTCTAAGGTGCGCTGCGACAAGAGTTCCCACCGAAGGGTTCCCAACCATTTCTCATAGTCTTCTTGTGAGAATTTGCTGTATACGGCAAGGAGACTCGGGTAATCGTTACTGCCGGGTGTCTCATGCTCTATCGGATTGAGGTCAAGATCAGCTACAACAAGATGTTCATACAGGCGATAACCGTCATGATGTCCAACAAGGTGCTTGCATAAGAGGTCTCTGCCCCCAAGATAGTAGGCAGCGAGACCATACAGGCGAGGAGATAGTTGGAAAGAGCAAGCTTTCTGCCTGTGGTACAAGGTGACTTGCTTCTCATTGATTACGGCCGTGACGAAGCGGTTCGTTGCCAAGTAAAGGTTCTTCGGGTCGTACAATGCGGCGAGAGCGCGATTCGGCGGCTCCTCAGGGCATAGGATCACCAAGACCCGAACGGTCGAATCCATTTCACCAGCCGCTTCTCGTATTAAGCGTACGTGCGTCCGGAGGCGCTCCACCGGTGCTTGACAACCCGCTACGAAGAGCAGCAAGCCACCAGCCATGGCAGCGACTTGGAACTTGGTGTTGAGGACCATCATGATCGAGCATCCGTAGATCGGGCAATCTTCGATGTGAATGATACAAGAACCGAACGGAAAAGGCGACTCCACCAAATCGTGAACCCTGAATCCTGCGCCTGCACCGCAGGACGGGTGGCCCAGTGGCGTAGGGCAGGTTGAAAACCTGCCGCAATGGGCGATGGATGAGTTAGACCGGTGACACGGATTGGGGTTGGGGGCAGAGGGACAACCGGATCACGTATCGGATCGGAACAACATCGCGATGCGGACTACACCACTACACCACTACACCACTGCCCAAGAGCGATTGGATGTCTTGACCGATATCCGACAGCTTGATACAATCGAAGACGTTGAAAATGTGGCCGAGGAACTGGTCAAACAAGTGCCGCTACCGGAAAAGGCGGAAGTCGATGCGTTGCACATCGCTGTTGCAACTGCCCACGGCATGGAATATCTGCTAACCTGGAATTGTACTTATATTGCCAATGCTGCGTTGCGGCCTCAGATTGAGGCTATTTGCCGATCATTCGGATACGAACCGCCAACAATTTGCACTCCGCAGGAGCTTATGGAGGTATAACGTCATGTGGCGCGATCCAATCGTTACAGAAGTCCGTCGCAATCGCGAAAACTACGCAGCCAAATTCAATTATGATATCAAGGCGATTTGCCGCGCTGCTCGCGAACAACAGGAAAAGAGCAACCGAGAAATTGTCTCATTGCCGCCACGACGTGTCACAAGAGCAGTGAAAACCAATGGGAAACCAGCCGCATAACAAGGTGATGCACTCGACCCGGCGAGCGCGTATCGGCGGACCACGAAGAATGAGCATGGCTGAAGCGAGTAATATGGCGCCCGACCCATTGATCGACGAGGTGCGGGCGATTCGACGGGCGATTTCGGAGCAATTCGGAAACGACGTCGATCGGCTCTGCGACCATTTGCAGGAGTTGGAACGTCAGCATCCCGAGCGGCTGGTCGAACCTGCGGCCACCGCCGAAGGGTAAACGGCGCCGAGCCGGCGAGCGTGAGTCGTTGTCAGGCAAGGCCCGGGCGAGGATGGGCAGCGGCACGTCGGCCCGCGAACTGCGTGTCGGACGTTTGGACTCGGTGTTGACTGTCCTGCCGACGTAGGGTAGGCTGGCAGAGCGGCGGTCGGTTATTTGTGGCACAGGCGTTTCGCCTGTAGGTCAATCAGAGCGATTGCCGGTCCAAAAACCGGTTCTCGGACCTTCGGGCATGGCAAACTGGGCAAGCTGTGCGGCGTTATGAGCCCTGGAAAAACCGTTTCCAAGCTGAGATCGGCTCCTGCGCCTTACTTGGCGCCGGCGTCCGCGTCCAAGCTGGGTGTCGGCGTCACTTTCAACAGGTGTCGGCATCGAACTCAACAGGTGTTGGGTCTGCGTAGGCTTGCTTACGCGGACCGAGTACGCCAGGTACACGGACCCGACCTCACCGAGATGCGGACGCTATCTCACAGGGACCGGCATTTTACGGAGGAACAACGATGAAATTGAACAGGACTTACTGCGGGATTTTGACACAGTTGTCGCTAGTGCTCCTGGCTGTCGGCGGTTTGTCGGCTGCGGCGGCCGCGGCGGACCCGCTCATCGACACTGGCGGTCGTGGTGGTGATCCGCCGCCGGGGCGCTACGAGTGTCAGGCGAACGAGTTCGCTAAGCTGACCGCCTCCGACGCCGAGGCGGAAGACGTGTTCGGCTGTTCGGTCTCCATCAGCGGCGACGTGGCCGTGATCGGGGCGCACGGGGATGACGATGGCGGATCCCAATCTGGCTCGGCATACGTTTGCGGGCGTTTCTCAGACTGCCAGCCCAACGGCATTCCAGACGAGTGCGAGGAGAACACGATCACCGTTTGCTGGGACGGCAGTGGAGACTACACCACCATCCAAGCCGGGATCAACGCGGCCAGCAATGGCGACGAGGTCGTCGTGTGCGACGGAACGTACACCGGGGCGAACAACAAGAACCTCGATTTCGGTGGCAGGGCGATCACTCTTCGGAGTGAGAATGGCCCGGAGAACTGCATCATCGACTGCCAGAACGATGGGCGCGGGCTCTATTTTCACAGCGGTGAGACCGACGCGTCGGTGTTGGACGGGTTCACGATCACGAACGGCAACGCGCTGAACGGCGGCGGCATCTTCTGCTACGGGAGCAGCCCGACCATTAAGAACTGCACGATCACCGGAAACGTCGCAGAAGACACCGGACAGGCGGCACGTGCGCTTGGCGGCGGAGTCTTCTGCGACCTTGGGAGCAGCCCGACAATCATCAACTGCGCGATCACGGAGAACAGGGCAGAAGCACACTTCGGGTGCGGCGGCGGCGTCGCGTGCTGGGACAGCAACCCGCTGATCACCGAATGCACGATCGCACAGAACACCGCAGTGAAGACCTCGCCGGACTACAACCTCTCCGTCGGCGGCGGCATTTTCTGCGATGACAGCAGCCCCAGTATTGTCGGATGCACTATCAGCGACAATACCGCAGAGGGCAACAAGGGAGGCGGCGTCTACTGCGAGTACGGTTCCTATCCGAGCATTATCAACTGTGAGGTCAGTCGCAATAGTGCCGTAAGTCTGGGCGGCGGCATCTGCTGCTTCTACTGCGATTTGAGCAACCTGACGGTCACCAATTGCACGATCACCAGAAACGAAGCGGGAAACTGGGGTGGGGCTGTCAGTGCCGAGAACTCCTCCCTTAGCATCACCAACTGCACGATCGCTTACAACACAACAGGAAGCACCGGCGGAGGCGTCATGTGCTGGTCTAACAGCAGCATGACGATCAGCAACTGTATTCTGTGGGCTGACATTCCCAACGAGATCCACGACGCCGGTGGGGATATCCAGGTGACCTACAGCGATGTTCAGGGCGGCTGGCCGGGCGAGGGTAACATTGACCTTGATCCACTATTCCGCGATGTGGACAACGACGACTATCGTCTCTTGGCCTTGTCACCGTGCATCGACGCCGCAAACAACATGGCCGTGCCTGAGGACGTTGCGGACCTGGACGAAGATGACGATATCGAGGAGCGCACGCCGCTCGATCTCGACTACAACCCGCGGTTCGTCGACACGCCGCCTCCGGGAGGCATCGGGGTGCCTTCGCCCGACTATCTAGAAATCGTGGACATGGGCGCCTACGAGTTTCACCTCGCCGGTGACGGTGACTGCGATCATGACTGGGACGTGGACCTTGATGACTTTGTCACGTTTTCAAACTGCCTGCTCGGGCCGGACGCCCCATTCAGCGGAGGTTGCGACTGCGCCGACCTGGACCGCGACGGCGACGTTGACTTGACCGATTTCGCCGCGTTCCAGGTGGCTTTCACCGGCAGCTGATCGCCGAGAGCGGGAGTGAAAGGGGGGTCAGGCTTACTTATTGGGAGGAAGAGGGGGTCTTGACGGCGGGTGGGCAGGACAACGGGTGGCGGGTGGCATAGTCCACGCTTGCGTGGCCATGAATGAG
>JAGLWJ010000010.1 GCA_023133475.1 Phycisphaerae bacterium
AGGGACTTTGGACTTATTAAGCGGCTGGGGATTCTTCGTTCGGCCTTTTCACCCGGCATAAATGCCGGGCCTAGCGCGATCCGACGGAACCCTCGTAGAGTTGCACATACCGCTCGGCAAGGACAGACCAATCAAAACGCAAGCGCCCCGCCTCACGAGCCTTCTGAGCCGAAGTGGCTCGCTCATGCTCGTCAAGGCGGCAGATGAAACGCAAAGCTTCCCCCAAGCCGGCACGAGATGGGGTGCACGCCTGAATCACGCCGTCCAGCCCATCGGGTGCTGTCGGCTCCGTCGCGAGCACCGGCACCCCGGCAGCCACCGCCTGCATCACCGACACCGGGCAGCGAATGTGCAAGCTCGGAGCCGCCAACGCCGACGCCCGCCCAAGCCAGGCACGTTGTGTCGCCACATCCGGTGCGGTTGTAAACAGGACCCGCCCTGCCCCACCTTTTCGGCGAACCGCCGCCTCGAGCATCTTTCGCCAATCCCCCACCTCACGGCCAGCCAACACCAGGTTCCAACCCTCGGCATCTTTCCCCAACTCGGCGAAGGCGGTCATCAGCGGCACCAGGCCCTCGATGGGATGGATAGGCCCAAGAATCAACAGACATCGGCCTGGGAGACCGGCAGGGAGCCCAACGTCGTCAGCCTTCACCTCGTAATCGCCAAAGGATAACCCATACGGCAAGACGCAGACACAGGCATTGATCCCGTCGGCCTGGAGAGTCTGTTGCTCCAGCGTGTTGAGTGCGGTGATCGCCACCGCCTGACGGAGCAGCTTGTTCTCACTCAGCAGGCCTCGAAGTTTACCCCGCCAGCCTTTCTTGTTGTATCGCCCGTGGGCAAGTGCCCCGAGCGGCGAGATCACATAAGGTTTGCCGGCCTTTTGGGCTGCCCGCGCCGCACTGCGGGCAAGCTCCGTGCCCCACCCGTGAACGTGGACCACATCCGCCTCGCCCACAAGTTGAGCCGCCATCCGCGGGGCAAAAGTCGTGTGATCCACGTCACAGACACCCTCGCCACTCGAATCAAGCGTGACCGCTTGCGATTTAATGCCGTGTTTCTCAAGCACTGCAAACAGCCCCGCCAGGGCGATGGCTATCGAACCGGCTTCCGGTTCGAGCGATTCGACGACATGGAGGACGCACATGCTCATAATCGGCGGGGATTCTAGCTCAATTGTAGGGCGGGTTCCACCCGCCGCACTATGCCGCAACGCAGAGACCGCAGAGAGTTGAGAGAGAGGTAGAGAGTTATCACAATTAGCGTTGAACAGACAATGTAAACATTCAGCCACAAAGGCGGGTGAAACCCGCCCTACGCTCAGGCGTGCTACCTGCCCGTGTAACCGTCGAGTTTGTCTGTTTTGCGTCGCTGTGCTCGGCGGGTGTAATTGGATGCCTGCTTTGCCAGCTCGTGGAAATGTTGCTTCCAACGCTCTGTGCCGATGCCGCTGCGTGTAAGATAGGCTTGCAGGAACCGGCAGAAATCGGTGCGGGTGACCGTGGTGTATCCCAAAAGACTTGCCGCCAGGCGGATCAGCGGCTGACGACGCCTCCGAGCACTCATCGCCCCACGCAGCCGAAGCCCCTCCAGGTCCACCAGGCACGGGCGCACCGTCGCCTTGCGGCTGTCCCAGTTCGTCAGCAGAATGTTGGAGGCTTTGAGGTCGCGGTGAGAAAAGCCGTGCCGGTGCATCAGGTCACAGAGGCCCGCCAGCGCCTCGATGATTGCATTTTTGACGGCACGTTGGCGGCTAGGCTCAAGTTGCGGCAGCAGCACCAGCGCAACCTGGTCGAGGTCGACAACGTCCTCCACGAACTCCGTGATCAGCCAGGCTTCAGCACACGACCCGCGACGCTGGAGAACCGCCAGGGGGAAGGCTGTTGCTATCCCCGCCCGCAGCAGAGCCAGACCCCGCTCGAAGTTCACACGCTCTTTGCAAGGGCGCCAGGCGGCAAACATCCGCCGCCGGAACCCACGCACCCTGGACCGCTTGCAGACCACCGCAACAGACTTGCCGGCCCACTCCAGCCGAGCACGCAAAACCACCCCTTTTTCCGACCACTTCAGCACCGCATGACCGGGCAAGGCTGTCGGATCATCGCTCAGCCTCTCCAGCAAAACCCGCCAATCATCCACCGCCGGAAGTTCGATTGCAGCCGCAGCTCCCCCGACACCCGTCACCACCAGCGCCGCCCAACCGTCGGCCAGTGACAAAGATTTGACATGAACCGGCACACTGCCTGAGGGGGTTTCTATACGCTTGGATGCAGCATTGCCGGGCATCATATCTCCCTTCTGTGCCCTAAACACACCATCCCCCTCCTTCGAGAACACCAAGTATATGCATAGCGCAATGCTATGAGTAGGGGGGAGAATGGAGAATGGAGAAAATGGAAAATTGAAAATGAAAAATGGAAAATGGGGGGATGGGAAACATTGCCGTTGGGTGCACTCCCTTCTTCTCTGCGTCTCTGCGTCTCTGCGTTCATGAAAAACGATTTTCAATCGTTTCGATCAGCGGTGTAGGGCGGGTTCCACCCGCCACGCCATGCCGAGAAGGCGGGTAAAACCCGCCCTACTGGGGAATTGAATCCTTTCGCCCGCAGTTTCGACGTGTTATAGTGCGCGTACCATGAAAAAGAAGAGCATAAAACAAGACACGCTTTTTCCCGAAGAGCACCAGGGCGTTCGCGTGGTCCTCACCGGGCAAGTCGGAGTTGACAAGAAACCGTTCCTCAAAGCGTTCTCCAGGATCGCCGCCGACCACGGCAAAGAGGTATGCCTGGCACACGTGGGGGAGATGATGTACGCCGAAGCCCCCGACGTGGTGCCCGGGCGTATCCTCGATCTGCCCAAAAGCCGGCTGGACTCGTTGCGGCGGAGCGTGTTCAAGGACATCCTCAGTATGGCGGAACGCAACAAAAACCTGGTGGTCAACACCCATGCCACGTTCCGCTGGCGGCATGGCTTGTTTCATGCTTACGACTTCGATCACATGAAACAACTCAATGCCGATCTGTATATCACGCTGGTGGATAACGTGGACGCGGTCCACGAACGGCTGATCCGCGAGCATGATATCGAGCATACCCTCAAAGATATTCTGGTGTGGCGCGAGGAGGAGATCGTCGTCACCGAAGCCATGTCCGAGTCGGTGCGCGGTTATGGGCACGCTTACATCCTGGCCCGGGGTGTCGAGGAGCAGGCGGCGGAGACGTTGTACCGCCTGATGTTCGAGCCGCATCGTAAACATGTGTACCCTTCCTTTCCCATGACCCACGTGATGGACATGCCCGACGTGTTGGCCCGGATCGATCAGTTCCGGGACATCATCGCCGAGCATTTCATCGCATACGACCCGGGTGATCTGGACGAGAAACGGCTGCTGTTCGACGCGGGCGAAGCCATCAAGTCCGGCGAGCAGACCTTCACCGTGGAGGTCAACGGGCGAGAGGTTCAGCTTAACGTCAACGAGGTGACCCAAATCGCCAACGACATCGACGCACAGATTTACGCACGCGATTTCAAGCTGATCGACCAGTCCGATATGATTATCAGCTATATCCCGACAATGCCGGGCAACAAGCCGGGGCTGTCCTCGGGTGTCGAGCGCGAGTTGCAACATGCCTTCGAGGGCACCAAAGAGGTATACGTGGTGTGGGACCCGCCGTCCGAGCCGTCCCCGTTTATCACCAAGACAGCCACGCGCGTGTTCACCAGCATCGACGAGACCCTGCAATACTTCCAGCAGAAGGGCTACATCGGCGACTATCAGCTCGATCTGCCCAACCTGCGTGCCGCCCGGGAGCGAGGCCGCTTCGGATAACCTGTGCTGGTATCTGTAGGGTGGGTGGAACCTCGCGGAGCGAGGTGGAACCCACCAACCGGCACTACGGCAGTTCCGCGATCCCATGGGCTCCGCGGACATACGCCACAAAGTGTTTCCCCCAGTATGGCGTTTCAACCTGAAACGGCTTGGGGAAAAAGCTTACAAAGCGTATCATATTCAATAGTGCCGGTTGGCCCATCGGGTTCGCCGGCGAGGGGTTGTTGATTTCAAACCCCAGTTGCCAGGAGGCGGACACGTCGTAATTCCAGTTCTGCTCCAGTGGGCCGTCTTGTGTGAGCCAACCGTATGCCAAACCAACCCAAACGGTCACATCCTCGACACCGTGCTGATGGGCATTTTCGCAGGTTGCCCGGATCGTCTCGCGGGAGGTTTCCATGTCCGGGCCATTATACACCGAGCAGGCAAAAGTATCCCCCATTTCTTCCAGGGTGAAGAAGGGTTTGCGCACCTGCCCACGCTGGAACCACTCGATGGTGGCGTCGGGGAAAATATCTTTGCCCGCCAGGAAGAAGGAATCGTACTTGACGTTCATGGCGGTGTTCCATTCCTGATACCCCTCCTCGGTTTCGCTCTTGATTCTGAATTTTTCGGTATCCAGCAGCAAGGCGGTGACCTGGATGTTGGTCCCGTGGGCGGCGTTGGCATCGGCAAGCCAGCGGCGGATATTGGTCAACCGCTCACGAAACAGATCGATCTCCGCATAGTGCTCGGGGCCAACGTAGGTAGGCGGAGCCTCCGGCGGAAACACGATGTGCCATGGAGTATAAACCACTGCTATGGAGGCGGGGATTGCCACGTCCCCCTGGTTCACCTGTTGGCAGATGGAAACCGCCGAATCGATCCGAGTCGCGTTCTGGTTGGCCCAGAGGCTAATGGCACGGGTGATCCGCACATACTCCACCAGTAGCGGATCCGGTGGATCGCCCATCATATCGACATGCACCGCCCAGGAATAATGGACCTTTGGCAGGGGGTCCAGCTCTTGCATCCATGCAAGCAATTGTGCGTTGCTCGGCGGGTCTGAGCTAGGCGGTTCGTCAATGCTTGCCCCGTCATTCAAAACCACTACGCGGGCTTCGTCGGTATCCTCAAGCCCACCTTGAACCACACTCAGCTTGAAGACCAGCGTTACGGAACCAACTTCAGCCGATGGGGCGGTGAACCATGCTACAGGGGCGTTGGGAGACTCGATCCCGACCGTGGGGCCGCTGGTCTGCCGCCAGAAGAAAAGGGCTGGGGTCCCCTCCGGAGCGCTGCTTCCGCTTCCGTCCAAGGTGACCTTGGAGCCCGCCTTGGCCTCCTGGTCGGCCCCGGCGTTGGCGACGACTTGCAGTCCCGGCGGTTCCGTAGGTGTCGAACCCGGGTCATCCTTTATTGGCCCGATCTCTCCGGTGGGTGCCTGATGATTAGTTGCCGTGAAGAACTTCTGATAGTCCGCAGTGCGCCCCTGCGAAGTCTCCGCCGTGACATTAACTTTGTAGGGGGTGTTGACGGGTATTTCGTGGGAGACTTTGTCCCCGTCGGCCCGGGTCCCGTTTGCAAACTCCCAGTCAAAACGCACGGTCTCGCCGGGCTCCAGCGCGGAGGTTTTTGCCGTTGCGGTGAGCACCGCTACGTTCGCCTGGTAATCTATGTGCCCCTCCATCAGTGCCAGGAGCTTCCCGCCGGTTTGGGTGGGGTCAACGTCCACCGCCGCGACCACCGCAAGCGTGTAAGCTGTTCCTCCATATGGGTCGGTTGCGGTTACTGAAACCGGGTACTCCCCGGGTGCTGGAAAGACGTGCTGTACATTATCGCCGGTTGTGGTTGCCCCATCGCCAAAGTCCCATTCAATCATGTAGGTGGCGCGTTCTTCGGCAGGCATTCCGGTGATGTTGAACACCCACTCTGCCTGATTCTCGTCACCGGTAGGCAAGGCGCGAATGCTGCGTTTGACCTCTCCCGGCTCCACATCCATTCCCACCAGATCGTCGCCGGGCTCTTCCGCAATAGGGGCATCCGATAGTGTGTCAGCCTGGACGCTTTGCGTGGCGCCTTTGGCACCGCATCCAACCAGGCCAATTGACATCCCCCCCAAAGCCAGAATCCCAATGAATACTCCTACCGACAGTGTCCAGGAGGCTTTATTCGAGCATTTATCATACAGGTGTGCCGTGTGAGACATATATCCCCCCTTCACCGTCTTGCCGAGCTAACCCGGAATCCCCAGACCAACAGAGTATTCAATACACAAGCGGGTTGGGGCAAATCGTGTGATGATGCTTATCGCCACAACGCAAACTTGCCGGCGTATAACGCCGGCGGATTCGATCAGTGCCGCGACCGTAAGGGAGCGGCCCTACTCGGTTTAGCCCGCATTTCTCACACCGCAGAGAGCGCGGAGATCGCAGAGTATTTTTTAGAAAGAAGTTACCGCTAAATTAGGGTGTGTCGGGTTTTGACAGTGTGTTTATTGTTGGTTCAACTCTAATTGCAATAACTCCCTACCTCTCAACCCTCTGCGGTCTCTGCGTGCTCCGCGTGCTCCGCGGTGAAATATCTCGGTTAGCAGACGTAGGGTGGGTGGAACCTCGCGAAGCGAGGTGGAACCCACCAGCCGGTGCGGTGGGTTACGCTTCGCTCCGCGAAGCTTCACCCACCCTACATCTGATCTGCATTCCCACGACAGTCACGTCGTCTTTAGGATTGAGTGACCCGGCTTCGTTGTCCAGCTTGGCTTCGAAGCCGCGGATGATTTCTTCGATGGGGTGATCGGCGAGGTCTTCAAATACGCTGCGATAGTGCTCCCAACTGTGAGCTTCGCCTTTGCGTGGGGCAAAGGACACTTCGATCCCGTCGGTATAGAGGATCAGCTTTTCACCCGGGCGCATGTGCACCTTGGAAGTTGGGAACGTCTCCCCCTTGAACAGGCCTAACAAGCCTCCCTGGCACTTCAATTCCGTGACGTGGCCTTCTTGCGTAATCAGTAAGGGGTGCGGGTGCCCCCCGCGGGCAAACTGCAATTCGAGCGTCTCGGTGTTCAGCAGACAATAGCAGGCGGTTGCGAACTGGCAGTTGGGCAGCGCCTGATCGGTGAGGGCTTCGTTGAGCTTTGCCAGCGTCTCGCCTGGGTCCAGCACGCGGTAGCCCTGCCGCACAATCTCCTTGGGCACCACCGCCTGCCTGATGAACATGGTCAACAGACCGGCAGCCATCCCGTGCCCAACCGCGTCGGCGATGTAAAAGCCCACATGCTTCTCATCCACCCGAAAGATGTCGTAAGTGTCCCCCGATACCCAGGTCACCGGGCGAAACAAGGTCGCAAATCGCACCGGGCCTATCGAATCGATGTGCCGAGGTAGAAAGTCGCGTTGCAGCCTCCCCGCCAGGCGCATCTGCTGCTCCACCTCGTTGAAATGCTGGTTAATTCGCTTGCTGATCCGCTGGAGGTTCTCCACTTCCCGCTCCATTCCGCAGACCAGGGCATGATAGCGGCGGACGGTCGAGAGGCGCCCGCGGAGTTCCTCCTTGGTGACGCCGCGGGCGGCGACATCAACCAGCGTGCCGTCGTTGCGACTGCCTCCGTGATGGTTGTCAGCGATCAGCACTGTTGCAATGCGCTGCGTGTGGAGTGTGCGTATCAGGCTGCGGTATGCCAACTCGCTCGCCTTGTCGTTCTCCTCTGCCGTTGGTTGAGGCACAACCACGGCGGCGACCTTACCCTTCTGGGTTACCTCGACAGCTTGCTTGTAATCAGGCGCGGTTGACACACGCCAGCCGTCCTCCGCCAGGCACTCGCCCACTCCCGGAGGAAGACCGCAACCCGGATCAACCAGCAAAACCTGCATTCGCGCACCTCCACACGACCTGTCAGGAATTCGGCGGGTTACCGGGCTTTCTTTAGAACTGACTCGGGAATTTGCACCTGATCGCCCTTGCGAATCCCATACTCGGAAAACAGATTCGCATTGACCTCCAGGGCATACCTGTAAGGCCCATCCGGCCAATAGCTTTGCTCGACCAGCGGAGCCATGGTGTGAATTGTCACGATGGCACCGTCGGCGCCGATGAAGGCGATATCCAGCGGGATGATGGTGTTCCGCATCCAGAATCCGGTGGTGCGATCGTAGTCGAAGAGAAAGAGCATGCCCCGATCAGTGCCGTCCGGCAACGGGGACATCTGTTCCTTGGTGACGAACATCAGGCCTTGGGTTACTTCCTGGGGGTCGTCGGCGATCCACACTCTGAATTCGTGATCGTTGATGCGCACGGTATCGGTGGGCATTGCATCCAGCATGTTCGGTTCCTCGGGAGTGCATCGGGCACACGAAAGGAACGCAAGCATCGGCGTCGCCCACATCCAGGAGTGTTTGGTGCGAATCATGGCCTTTACCACGTTTCGAGTTTCGAGCACACGTAGGGCGGGTGGAACCCACCAACCGATGCTGCGATATCCTCTCCCTTCTGCCCTGGGGAGTCAAGTTCCCCAGGGCTAGAATCCACCGCTCCCCGTTGGGGAGCCGCTAAACGCTACGGATTTGTCGCTGCTAAACCCGGATTATTCATGAACGCAGAGACGCAGAGATCGCAGAGAAGAAGGGAGTGCACCACATTTTGGCAGGGTGTGCACTCTCCAAGCGCCGTTGTGATCGCCCACATTCTCCATTCTCCATTCTCCATTCATCACGTTTCCCTCCCCCATTTTCCATTTTTCATTTTCCATTTTCCATTTTCTGCGTGCTCCGCTCGTCCACAAAGTGCAGCAAGATCATCCCCACCAAAAAGAACACGATAAGCGAGACGATAGAGCTTCGCGCCGAACCGGACAGCTTCCTGATTACCCCAAATGCCAACGGCCCCCAGATCGCCGAGAACTTGCTGAACACCGTGTAAAAGCCGAAGAATTCCGCGCTGGCTTCGGCGGGAATCATCGAGCTGTAGAGCGATCGGCTCAACGCCTGCGATCCGCCCAGCACCAGGCCCACCACCACCCCCAGAGCAAAGAACTCCGTCACCGTGTGGATGAAATAAGCGTAGACAACCACCCCGGACCAGAGGGCCAGCGTGAGCATGACCGTGGACTTGGTGCCCAGCCACCCCGCGATCCAGCCGAACAGCAATGCCCCCACCATCGCCACCACTTGGATGATCAGCAAGGTAAGCATCAAGTCGGTGGTGCGCAGTTCCAATTCCTCTTTGCCGTAGATCGTCGCCATACCGATCACGGTTTGGATGCCGTCGTTGTAGAACATGAAGGCGACCAGGAACAGCACCAGGTGCCGTTGATGCCGGACACGGCGGGTGGTCTTTATGGTGCGCTCGATTCCAACAGCCGCACAGGCAAAGACTCGCCGCCAGACGCCATACTCGGGCGGAAGAGTGCTCGCCGCCTTGGGCTCCTTGAGAAAGCGCACGGTGAATAGCGTGAACCCCGCCCACCACAAACCAGCCAGGATAAGCCCCACGCGGACGGCGTCGGCTTGGGTCATCCCCAGTTGCTCGTGCCCGGCGATCAGGCCCATCGCAACGGCAAACTGCAAGCCGCCGCCGACATACCCGTAGGCATAGCCGCGCCCGGAGGTGCGGTCCAGACGGTCTGCGGTGACGATTTGCGGGAGGAAGGCGTCGTAGAAAACATTGGCGCTGATGAACCCGAATTGTGCAATGACGAAAAAAAGCAGCGTCCAGAGCACGTCACCGGACCGGCAGAAGTAGAGCAGGATGGTGAACAGGCTGCCGGTGTAGGCGAAGGTCAGGAGAAACCGCTTCTTGGCGTTGGAGAAGTCGGCAATCGCCCCCAATACCGGTGCCAGCAGAAAAGCCAGCAAAGCCGCCGCAGAGACGGCAAAAGCCCACAGAGACGTGGCGCTGTAGTGGCTGCCGGCAATCCAGACGCCCCCGCGCCCTACGACGACCTCGGCGAAGTAAACCGGCAACAAGCCGGCCAGCACCGTGGTTGCGTACGCGGAGTTCGCCCAGTCGTACATGCACCAACCGAATACGTTCCCACGATCGTTTTTGACTGGGAGCATACGCTCCATTCTCTGAGAACCCCTAGTGTTACGTATAGTTATCGCAGTATAGCAATACCATGAGTAGAGGCGAGAATGGGGAAAATTGAAAATGGGGGGATGGGAAACAT
>JAGLWJ010000100.1 GCA_023133475.1 Phycisphaerae bacterium
CCTCGCTCCGCGAGGTTCCACCCACCCTACCTGTAGCTTTTACGGAAGCTGTGGGCCTTGTTCGATAAGTTGGCGTTGGCGGTCCTGGAACCAGCCCTCCAGTTGTTTTTTCTGCCGGATGAATTCCGGCATGGTGAACCACCTGACGCGACACTTGCCTTGCTCATAAATGATGACCGCCCGCCCGTCTTGCTTCAGCCCCGCGCCTACGGGCGTTGAATAGACCACCATGGCTGCACCCTCATGCTCGCGCAAAGCTCGAATATCGTCGGCAGTGAGGTAGGTGAAGCTCTTTACGGGAAGCGGGTTGCCCTCCGGATCGGTTTTCGGCATCTTCATCGGCAGACGGCCATCGGCATCCACCCGGGCTTGCAAGGCCCTCTGCACAAACTCCAGCTTCTGCACGGCGGCCCGAATACGAACCGTATCGCGGTGCCATACCACTGCCACGGCATAGACCACACCGACCACAACCAGCAAAAGCACCCCCCGGAGAAGGCCCCGGCGAACCCGTAACGCTCGCCTGGAACCAACTTTCGCCCCTTCGGTGATGTGTTCGCCGATAGGCCCGGTCACACTATTGCCTCAAATCAGCCCAAAAGATCATCGTCGTCCAGAGGGTCAATCGCGGTTTGCTCGGCACTGGATGCCAAAGCCTCCAAAGCGCTGATGGGATCGGAATCCTCATCCAGGATCACCCCACTACCCGAAGCCGACGCGGCAGCCGCCTTGGGGACTACTCGCACACCCCGACGCCTCAGCTTGGTCTTGACCGGCCGAATCTCGCTGGGGTCCCCATCCACCTGCACAGTGAAGACTACCGGGCCAATTATCAAATGGTCTCCGGGAGCCAACTTCTCCTCGAGCACCCGCCGATTGTTTACGTAAGTGCCGTTGGCGCTGCCGCAGTCTTTCACCCGGACGCTGACCTCGTCAACACACACCTCCGTGTGTTTACGAGAAACCTCTGCCAAGGGAATGCGAATGTCACACGTGTCCTTGCGACCGATCGTCGTAACGGATTTGGCCAGGGGGAAATCCACCCGAGCACCGTTCTCTCGAAACATTACCAAATATACGTCCATAGCCCCGCTTCGCTCTGCCTCCAAAGCCACGCAGCAAGAACTGACCCGCCGCACCCGCCCCGTTTCTCATGCATCGGGGCACTCTGCTTCGGGATGCCAACAACCACCCGCTACAATCATAACCCAAGCTGAGCAAAGGTTCAAATGAAAACATTCGTCTATTGACGTGCAACCATTCTTCGCCGCGGAACCGTAGGGCGGGTTCCACCCGCCGCGGCAAATGGAAAATGAAAAATTGAAAATGGAAAATGAGGGCGGGGAGCATCCTCGTTGCAATCACGCAAAGACGTTTGACCCGGATATTTCACCGCAGAGCACGCAGAGACCGCGGAGAGTTGAGAGGTAGGGAGTTGGCCCGGACTTTTCATGAACGCAGAGACGCAGAGTATTGCAGAGAAGGAAGTTGTGACTCAAATAACCAGTTTCGCTCGTTAACACTGTGTATATGAGCTTTTCTCAATGAATTCTCCTAACTTCTTATTCTGCTCAACTCTGCGTCTCTGCGTCTCTGCGTTCATGAATTATCCGGGTTAGCGCTGAACAGACAATGTGTGAGAAATGCGGACTAAACGCTACGGGCGCTTCGCTGCTAAACATGAAGAAGTGGTCACAAACACCCCAATTTTCCATTTTCCATTTTCCATTCTCAATTTCTCTCGGCTGTGTTTCCCGGTATGCTTGCCCTGCACCGGATACGGCAATCCAAGGCATCTCGGGAGAACCGCAATGGAATCGTTGGGCCTCTACCTGCACATTCCGTTCTGCCGCAGCAAATGTGGGTACTGCGATTTCTACTCGGTGGCGGTGTTAAATCGACCTATCTTACCGTTAATACGAGCGTTAGCCCGCGAGTTAGAAAACCGCCTGGCGGAACGCCCTGGCCCCATAAGCACGATTTTCGTCGGAGGGGGCACGCCAACCGTGCTGCCACGCCCGGAACTGGATGAACTGATGAGCTGCCTCAAGCAAGTGGTCGACCACGACCACCCCATCGAGTTCACCGTCGAAGCCAACCCGGGCACGGTCGAGGAGGCCAAACTCGATCTGCTGACCCGAGCCGGAGTCGATCGCATCTCGATGGGCGCCCAGTCGTTTCATCTGCCGGAACTGCAAATGCTCGAGCGTCTCCACACCCCAGACGAAATCCCCAGGAGTGTAAAAAGTTGTCGTAGCGTGGGCATCAGGCGGATCAATCTCGATTTGATGTTCGGCATACCCGGGCAAACCCTCGCCGGCTGGCGGGAGTCCCTGCACCATGCTGTTGATTTGGGTGTCGAGCATATCGCCTGTTACGGGCTGACCTACGAGCCCGGCACCGCGCTGACCGCTCGGAGGGATCGCCGGGAGATTGTCCCATGCGACGAGGAACTGGAGGCGGAAATGTACCTGGCGGCGATCGACGATTTGGAGTCTGCCGGCTATCACCAGTACGAGATCAGCAACTTTGCCAAACCCGGTGAGCGTTGCCTGCACAATCTGGTCTACTGGAGGAATGAACCGTGCATCGGCGTGGGGCCATCAGCCGCCGGATATCTCCAGGGAGTTCGCTACAAGAACGTATCCAACATCGAGGAGTACATATGCAAGGTGGAACAGGGCGGTCAGGCTGTGGTGGAGAGCGAGAAGCTCACCGGGCAGGATTTGGCGGGTGAGACGGTCATGCTGCAACTGAGGCTCAACTGCGGGATTGTCTTCGATGAGTTCCTGCTGCGGACCGGTGTTGAGGCACGCCTCACCTATGCGCGATCCATAGCCAAGTATGTCCAGAATGGTTTCTTGAAGGTTACTGATTCCGGCGTTGCGCTGACTCGCGCCGGCCGGTTGATGGCTGACACCGTCATTGCCGACTTTATCGACGAGCCCCGATCAGCACCGCGATGTAGGGCGGGTTCCACCCGCCGCAGCAAATGGAAAATGGAAAATGGAAAATGGAAAATGCGGACTTGTCGTCGCTAAACATCTTCGCGTCATCCCGGATTTTTTATGAACGCAGAGACGCAGAGAGCGCAGAGAAGAGCGAGAAGAGATGAGGATAAGGGGGGAAGAGTCGAAACTGGGCAACGCCGCCAACCCCACATTTTCCATTTTTCATTTTCCATTTTCCATTTTCTCCGTGCTCCTGGGTGGTGTTCGCCTGTTTGCTCGACACTGTTGACATCAGGCCACCTGCCTGCTCAACCCGAACAGTCTCTTACCCCGCCTTTATCCCGCAAAGTCCTGAAAAAGGGCGTATCGTTGGTTTGCCGGCGGCGGCGGGCATTTTCTCCAGCCCGGCGGCTGATGGTGGCATTAGTCGTGCTGGTAGAGCAGTGCAGGGGATGTTGATTTAATGGCCGGGGACCCATGATTAGGCCAATAGTGGGTGGCCCATGACTTTAGCCGTGGGGGACACGAGTTATCAGCTACTGTGCAGGCTGGAAGCCTACGCTACAACGGAAGCGAGGGGTGAGGTGCGGACGTTAACGGTTAGCTTGTTTGTTCTGGTGGTGTTGATCTCGGCAGTGGGATGTGCTCACAAACCGCCTGCGCCAACCTGCGATGGGTGGCGTTTGACCCCTGCTCTGCTCTTCGATCGCCACGCAGGCTCCCCATCAGCCGGCTTGATGGCTCATCGTAGCGATTGGCCTTGTGCGGTCTCGTTTTACCAATTCGGTGAATTGTTGCATTACCGGGAACGGTTTATCGACGTTCAACAGGTCGGATCGCTGGGTCGGGGGTGGTCTGGATATACGTATCGCCGGTTTGACACCTTGCGGGAGGGCAGTGCCGCTCGCTAGTGCTCTATCGCCCATGAACTGATGGTTGGGTGGCCCACCGCTAAAGCGGTGGGCCACCCATGCGTCGGTGATCCATCGAATCAATCGCGACAGAGCACTAGCCCGAATCATCGCCGCTAAACACCCCTGCTGCCTACAGACTTTGGAATTTGGACCTTGGACTATTGAACGGCGAGAACCTCGATCTTCGTCCGAAAAAAGCCTCTTGATGCCGGGAACTTCTTGTAGTAGGATGAGTTGCGTAGGGTGGAGTGTGTTTGTAATTCGGTCGGTTGCGCAGTGCACGAGCTTGGGTTTGACGCCCCGAGACGTGTGGGATCGCTGGTATGACCGAATTGACGATTACGTTTCCAGGGCTGAGTGTGTTACGATATGGCGGTAGCTATCTGATGGCAACAGTCACGAAAAAAGAACTCATCGATCGCATCGCGGAAAAAACCGAGTTGCGACGCTTGGTAGTCAAAACGATCATCCAGGGCTTTCTGAACGAAATCATCGACGAGTTGGGCAACGGGAATCGACTGGAATTCCGCGACTTCGGTGTCTTCGAGACCAAGGTGCGGGCCGCCCGGATTGCTCATAACCCCAAAACCCTCGAGCGGGTCCCCGTCCCGCCCAAGCGGACGGTGAAATTCAAGGTCGGGCGGCTGATGAAGGCCCGCCTCGGCGACAATTCCGACAAGTTTGACCCGGTCACGGGGCTCTCTTTGGTCCCTGACTCCGGCAAAAGCGGGAGGAAGTAGGGCAACCTCCCGCTACATGGGTGAAGGGCTCACGCCAAGCCCGAGCCAACACCTCCACCTCCAGTTCGATGATAGGTTTGCCGCCCGAGGTGATGACCAACTCGGGCGTTTGAGTGACTTCCCCGAGCTTGACGCCTCCGACGCCGCGGATGATATCGCCCGATGCACACTCCAGAATATATCCCGTGGGGTATTCCTCGAAAAGCCTGGCGGCTGGATCGTCCCCGTAGGCTTGGCCCAAATCGACTCGCAGCCCCAAGTTGCCGGCAATGCACATCTCCGCCAGCGCGACCGCCAAACCACCGTCACTGATGTCGTGGGCGGCTGACACCCCTCCTGCACGAATTGCTCTCGATACGGAGTTATGGGCAACAAATGCTCGCTCCAGCCCCATCCCATCCGCCGGGCACGCAACAAGTGCGATCGGATGCCCAGGCCTCTTGAGGTCCATGGTGACACACTGCCGCACGTCCTCGATGATCCCCAGCCCGCTGATCAGCAGGGTTCCGGGGATGGTGATGGTCTCGGGCAGCCCCAACCGCCGGGCTTGGGCTGAGGTCTGCGAGAACTGGTTGTTTAGCGAGTCCTTCCCGGAGATGAAGGGCAATCCAAAGGCGACGGCTGCGTCGCTTGCACCCTTGCACGCCCGGGCCAGCGCCCCCAAGGCTTCGGGCGTATCGCAGGCGCCCCAGCAGAAGTTGTCCAGGATAGCCACCCGGCTGGGGTCCGCACCCACGCAGATCAGGTTACGCAAAGCCTCATCCACAGCCCGAATCGCCATCCAATAGGGGTCCCGATCGGAGACGTGCGGGCACAACCCGCACGCAATAGCCACCCCACGCCAACCGTCCAACAATGGGCGAAACACCGCGGCGTCACTGGGGCCGGCACCGGGTCCGCACAGCGGCTTAACCACGCTGCCGCCCTGGACTTCGTGATCGTACCGCCGGATGATCCATTCTTTCGAGGCAACGTTGTAGCTTCGCAAACGCGCCGGCAGTTCGCGCGACAAGTCGCCCGGGTGTTTCAACTTCAGGGCAGGGCCTTTGCCATTAGGGGCGGTCCACGTCGCCCGACGTGTGATTTTGGGCAGCCCCTCATGCACGAATGACATCTGCAAGTCACCAACCACCGTGCCCGCGTATCGAACCACCAGGCGGCGGTCATCGGTAAACCAGCCGATGGTGGACACTTCGACATCCTCAGCTTGGCAGATGGTCAGCAGGGTGTCGAGCCGCTCCGGCGGCACCGCCAACACCATCCGCTCCTGGGCTTCGGAGACCCAGATTTCGTCATAGCGCAGACCGGCGTACTTCAGCGGAACCTTTTCCAGGTCGACCACGGCGCCAAGTTTAGCCCCCATCTCCCCCACGGCGTTGCTCAGACCGCCGGCTCCGCAGTCGGTGATTGTACGGTAAAGACATCCAGACCGGTGGTCGCGGGCTTGCAGCAACGCATCGAGCACCTTCTTTTGTTCGATGGGGTTGCCGATCTGCACGGCGTGGGAGAATTCGTCGGGGTGGCTCTCGGTAAGTTCCGCCGACGAAAAGGTGGCGCCGTGGATGCCGTCACGACCGGTCCGCCCGCCGACCAGAACGATTCTGTCGCCTGGTTTGGGGCCTTTATGGATGAACTTGCGCGGGATCAACCCCACAGTGCCGCAGAAAACCAGCGGGTTGGCCAGGTAGCGTTCGTCGAAGTGCACCGCTCCGTTGACCGTCGGGACCCCCATGCGGTTGCCGTAGTCGCCAACGCCCGCCACCACCCCCTTGAGCACCCGGGCAGGATGCAACACCCCACGCGGCAGGCGGTCGCGCGGATAGTCCGGCGGGGCTACGCAGAAAACGTCGGTCGAGGCGATCGGCTTGGCTCCCAGCCCGCAACCCATGATGTCGCGGATGCAACCGCCGATGCCGGTGGCTGCCCCGCCGTAAGGCTCGATGGCGGAGGGGTGGTTGTGGGTCTCGACTTTGAAGGCGATGCCGCAATCGTCGTCAAACGCGACCACCCCGGCATTGTCCTCGAAGACCGACCAGCACCAGTCGCGGTTCAGCTTCGAGGTGGCTCGGGCGATGGTGGATTCAAACAGATTATCGAAGTATACCTCGACCTCCCCTTCCCGCCCGAAGTCGTCCCCGCGATAGATGACCGCGCTCTTGAGCGTCTTGTGGGCACAGTGCTCGGACCATGCCTGAGCCAGAGTATCGAGTTCCAAGTCGGTGGGTTCTCGGCCCAAAGCGCGGAAGTGATCGCGAATCACCTCCATCTCCATGCGAGAGAGGAACAGGTGGGCTTTGCGCGACAGACGCTCCAATTCCGGGCCGTCGAGCTTGCGAATCGCCACCGTTCGCAACTCGAAAGGCTGAACCGGTGCCTCGGGCATGGTGGTCAGCCGACGATCGCGGCGATCAAATCCGCAAATGCAGACCGTCTCGATACAAGTGTTAGCCAATACGCCGAGTGCGATCTGCTCCAATTCTTCGGCGTTGCGTGCTCCCGTGATGGTGTAACGCCGGGCGGTCCTGGCCGCCGTCACATGCATCGGCTTCGGAGGGTTCAGGGCGGCGATTCGCTCGTTGAGTGCCCGTCGTGCACTAAGAGCCACCGGGTCCATGACACCCGGACGGTAATGCACTTCAATCGCACCATCGCCGGTAGGGCGGGTTTCACCCGCCGCACGGGCCGGGGGGGCGGCGGGTGGAACCCGCCCTACTTTGGTTCCGCTCCAATCGGGTGAATCCGGAGCACAGGCATAAACCTCGGACACCGGGTCGCAAAGCACCGCTCGGGCAAGGTCATCCACCATATCGCGGTCCAGGTTCCCTTGGAGCAGGTAAATCCGGCACGAGCGAACCGCGCGAACATGCTCGAAGCCAAAGCGATGGATGTCCCCGAGCACTTCACGGCTGGGCACGTCGAGCGATTCCGACTTAGGAGCCACCTCCACCCGCCAAACGCTAATCATCCCGTGGGCCTCCACGGTTATCTCCATCTATCCCGGATAGTTTACTGTGGCAGTTATGCCGCCTTCGGCGGCGGGGCGGAACGGGGAGGATTCTTTGTTCGGCCTTCTCACCCGGCATAAATGCCGGGCCTAGCGCGACGGCTTGCCCGAGGTTGCCTTGTTGCCTCTTGCCTTTACACCACAGGTTTACTGACGGTTGGGGCGGTGTATTGACGACCATGTGCCACGATCACAAGTTCCTCCCCTGAATTATCGCACAATGTCCGCGTATCTGCCAGCGGTTGGTAGAGGCCAAAGAAATTCTTGAGGCCCCACTCTGAGCAGAGAACCACCACATGTTGCATTGACCTGCGTGGGCCTTTCTTTCATAATGCATGACTTGGAAATAAGAGGTTGCTACCCTGCGGTGGAGAATACCTATGCTAAAAGCCCGCGATATTCGCAAAGGCCGAACGATCATTCATGACGGCACACTGTACGTTTGCCACGACGCACAACACGTCGCCAAGGGCAACAAACGCAGCTATATGCAGACCAAGTTGAAAGACATGAAAACCGGCACGATCATGGAGGTGCGGTTTAGCGTGGATGATCGTGTGGAGGTGCCGTTCGTCGAGAGCAAAGAGTACGAGTTCCTCTACCAGGACGGCAAAGACTACATCTTCATGGACACCGAGACTTTCGATCAGATTCCGATCGACCCCGAACTGATCGGCGAGGGGACCGCGTATCTGATTCCCAACTCAAAGATCACCTGCGACATCTACGAGGGGAGCATAATTTCGGTGAATCTGCCCCACACGGTGGAACTCACCGTCACCGACACCCCCCCCGTGGTCAAGGGTGCGACGGCAACCAATCAGCCGAAGGAGGCCATCCTGGAGACCGGTGTCCGGGTTCGAGTTCCGAACTTCATCTCCCCGGGCGAGAGAATCCGCGTGGACACCCGCAGCGGCGAGTATATTGAACGGGCCAAGAGCTAAGTGGCGGGTGGCATGGTCAAGGGCC
>JAGLWJ010000101.1 GCA_023133475.1 Phycisphaerae bacterium
CTTTCGCGCAGCGTGCACATGGCCACCCGCCGTTACCAAAGGGGACAAGAGAAAAATCCGCAGATTACGCAGATTGCACAGATTGACAAAGAAATATGCCCGAATCTATCCCTTGCTATCTCTCCGCCACTTTTTTGCAAGTCTGTGTAATCTGCGTAATCTGCGGACATCAACGCCCCTCTCAAGAATTTACGCGTCCCGCGAAGAAATCGGGGTATAGCCGGGTGATGTCGGGTCTGCGGACCCGACCTACAGATACTCATCTCTGCGTCTCTGCGTTCATGAATTATCCGGGCTAAGACAGGTGCCGGTCATTCGGGCGTATCGTGGATTGCCGCCGGCTTAAAAGCAACCTGAAACACCTGGAAATCGCCGAGATCGACGTCTTTGTCGCCATCGATATTCGCAGTATCGCAGTCGGGCAGTATGCCGCCACCAGGCCCGGTGAGACAGTTGGCCAATATGGAATGGTCGGCGAGATCCACGTCCCCATCGAGATCGATGTCGCCCACAACACATAACCCCTCGTAAGCAATGCTGACCCCGACCGCCGCCGCCTCGCAGGAGTTGCCGTAGCTGACCCCGTCACATCCGCAAACCGGATCCCAGACGTCCGGGCAACCCCAGGGCATTGCCTCGCAAAGCCCCATGCCGTCACAGTCGCCGACTTCCTTTTCGCAGTATCGCCCGAAGTCGGGGAAACCGCAGTCCTCGTTGCTCACACAGGACACGGCGTCACACGAGACATCGTCATAGAAATACATTTCCACCGGGCTGCCGGGATAAGGCGAACCCACTACGTACATGTATTGAACCCCCATGCTGTCCAATTCGTCGAGAATCTGCTGTGAGATGCCCGGCTCCAGACGCGGCTCGAAGATAAAGTACTCGGTGAAGTTATGGTGCCCGGGGCGATAGGTCTGCGAATACCACCCGTGCAGCACGATCGGGTCGGTGGTCAACCCTTCAATGACGGTCTCAACCCAGCGAGTGAGCGGGGCAGTCCAGATCATCATCCCACTGCCTGGTTGAGCCCAGTAGAAACTTGTGCTGATCGTAATGCCGCTATCCTCGTTCACGAAAACACGCTCTTGAAGGATGTCATTGAACGGTTCTTTGAGACAAGGCACAAGGCAGATTGCCTCGGAAGTCGTCGTCGTGGGGCCGGTCCAGTCCCAGGTCGGAACCGGCTGGTCGTACTCGACGGCAACATATGCCCCACCGAGATCGCTCAAGGTGAGCAACGGGCTCTCGGACGGCGGCACGAGCGTTCTCACGTATGGAGTCTCCAACTCGTAGCGTCGCGGGTTGCTCAGCATGGAAAAGGCCCAGCCGTCAATGGTGGTGTGCAGCTCATCATCGAACGTGTGCCAGGCATGGGGGAATTGCGGCAACGAGTCTTCGAAGAAACGGGTCCAGCACCCGTCGGTGTATTCGAGGGCAGCGTCGGTGTAGAAACTGTTTTTGAGGTTTTCCACGGTCATCCACAGGTTCTGCGTCGCCAGCCACCACTTGGACTTGAGGCGGTGGTTGGCGAACACGTCGCCGTACTCGCCCTGAAAAGTGCAATACTCCACCGGCTCATTGATCAAAAAGGGCGTGATGCTCGGGGTGGTGTCCGGCTGAGGAACCCTGCGAACCTGCTTGATGACCAGCCCTCCCGCAGGCAACGCACCGCCCCCGGGGGCGACTTTCTTGTACTCGAAATCAAGCAAAAAGGACGATTCCCCGATGGTGGTGGCGTAGGTGTCGGTCACCAGCCGCATCATTTCCGCCAGATCGGCATAATCATCTTCCCAATCCATCACCGTGTCGCCGAGTTGCACCAGGCTGGAGTAGCGAACGATCGAGAGGTAAATCGAGGTCGAGTAGACATATGCATCCACTTCTTCGGGGATCGCCCCGCCCTCGGGGTTCGTCACCGAGACGGCACCGAGTTGCGAAACCATCAGCAGATTAGAGGAGAACGACCCCAGGTTGAAGGTGCCCACCCCGTTGGCCAACTCAATCTCGTCGGGGAACGAGTGGTGAGTCAGAATGGCCATCCCAACCTCGGACTCGTCCACACCATAGCGCAGACGTTCGAGGAAGGCGTTGTCGTTGTAGAAGCTGGCAAAGACGCGGCGGATGGCTCGGAACACGCCCCGCTCGCTCGGCTTTTCGGGGTCGCACAGGCTAGGCCCCACGTCGTCGCCGTCCAGGTCGTCAGCCAGACAACCGCTACGGCTATCGTACAGCCCCGCCCCGGTGAACTGCTCGCTGTCTTCCACGTTGGTCGAACTGCGAAAGCGAATCTTCTTGTAGGGGTCGAAACCGTACTGCGGGTCCTGGAGGGTGGCGATGATTGCCTCCTGAAGCTCATTGCTGAAGCTCGTCTCATCGTCGTCTTTGAGCAGGTCCCGGATGTCGTCCAGGTCGCCGGCCAATTGAGCCATGTCGGGCGGATACGTGTAGCCGGACAGAATCGCGCCAATCTCTTCACGCAAGGTGTTGCCGTTGGCCAGCGTCTGGTCGAGGAAGGCATTCCACAAGTCGAATGAGAACGCCGTCGCCACCGGCGAATTGTCGGGGATGACGCGGCGAAGGAAGCCGAAATTCGCAGCCTTGCCGCCGAAGTATTGGATGTCAGAAAGGACCAGGTTGTCTGTGTTGGCGCTGTAGTCGCCGTACGGCTGCATTGGGGCGATGTCAAGCGGCGGCGGGTCCTTCAAAGCCAGAATCTCCGCGATCGTCTCTTCGCTCAACACGCCATCAACGTCGAGCATACGAGCGTCGCATTTCCCATACTCGTCATATACGCGCAGCACAATCATCTTGCCCACCAGTGCCAGGGCCTTGTCCGCATCCTCAGCAAGGGCCAGATGAACGAAAGGAATACCGTAGCTATTCGCCAAAATGGCGACGTGCGAGTTTGGTGTGGACGGAGTCAGCGTCATAATGCCGGCTACGAAGGGGATTTCCGCAGGGACACCATCGGTCAGGAGAATGTCCTCCGGGAGGAGTTCGCCGCTGAGGTAGGCATTCTCGATGTTCTCGCCCTCGAAGAACTTGAGTTCCCCCAACGCCCATCCATGCGAATAGCAGGCATTGCCGTCCGCCCAACGCGACGGGGAACTGACGATAATGCCGTGTGACGCGAAGAACTCGATGTTATCCTGAGCCGTCTCGAACTGCTCGTAAGTTGGAAAGTAAAAAGCCTGCACGCCCGGCTTTGCGTTGACTTTGCTCTTGACCAGATTGAACAGGTCCACGATCTGCTCGGGAGGGTAGGCGTCATAGCGGATAAACTGGATTCCGTATTCCTGTATCTGCGGGATGGGTGGATAAACGTACGAAGCCGGCATGAGAACCGCCCCGAGGATCAGCTCCTGACCCTCCTCGTAGAGCGCGATCTGGTTGAAGTCATCCAGGCTGATGCCAACGTAAGGATCAAGCTCTTCGGTCACGAAGTCGTAGTGGAAGGTGTAGGCATTGCTGTCCTGGAAATAGACGGTGGCTGGATCACACGTCATGATCGTGAACTTCACCCAATCCGGGTTGTCGGATGAGTATCCTGTGACCCGAAACGGTTCATCGGGAAAGTCGATCGTGTTCTTCCAGTATGGCGACGGCGTCACGTCGCAGGGCTGAGCCGCAACCCTCAGCGGAGCCGCAATGAATACCAGCGCCAAAACCGCAGCCAGATAGCACCCCCTGCATCGAACCAACGAATACGTTGTCATAACACACCCCCTTGAGCAACGAAATGGTCGGCTGGGGCATACACGCGCCCAGCCTCGTCCCACAAGGGATCATTCTACCAGATCACCATGGGAATTCAAAAGTAAAGGCAAGAGGCAGGAGGCAGGAGGCAAGAGGCAACGTCAGACAACTTTCTACAACATCAGTGACTACGGTATCAGTGCCGCGACCGTAAGGGAGTAGCCCTACCTGGATCGGCCGCTCCCTTACGGTCGCGGTACTGATTGGGGCACCCGCCAACTCTCTACAACACACGAAAATCGTCAGGTTGGGTAGCCCATGGCTTTAGCGGTGGGGGACGCGAATCGGCGAACCATTCGTGTCCCCCACCGCTAAAGCGATGGGCCACCC
>JAGLWJ010000102.1 GCA_023133475.1 Phycisphaerae bacterium
CGTCCCCCACCGCTAAAGCGGTGGGTCACCCATCATCCATGCGTCGATGATCCGCCGAATCAGCAAAAAGTATCCCTTGTATCCGGCAAAGCCGGTTCTCTATAATCAATGTCTGGTTGTGCCAAACTCGTATCCTTTTCAAACTGGAGGAAAGATATGCCACTTGCCCACTTGAAGATGGCGGTTGTTGGATCAATGTTGCTTGGGGCGCTGTTTGCCCGTGGAGCCTTTGCGGCTGGTGGGCCTGAACGCGCCGGGCTCGTTACCGCGACCGGGGAGCCGGCTCACAAGGAAGAAGTGCGGGATGAACACCAGCCCGGCCCGATAATCCCATCGGTGGCGCCCGCACCCCACCGGGCTACGTGGGCATGTGGGCCTTACACCAGCGTGCAGGTCAACGTCGACATCTGGGGGAATAACGTCCCTGGCGATGCAGCCAATGAACCGTCGCTGGCCATCGATCCGACCGACCCAAACCGGATGGCGATCGGTTGGCGCCAGTTCGACACCATAGCCTCGAACTTCCGTCAGGCTGGTTGGGCCTACAGCCATGACGGCGGGAAAACCTGGGCCTTTCCGGGAACCCTGGAGCCGGGCGTCTTTCGCAGTGACCCGGTCCTGGCAGCGGACCCTGACGGCAACTTCTTCTACAACAGCCTGACCGTAGTGGGCAACGCCTTTTATTGCAATGTATTCAAATCCACCAACGGCGGCGTGTCGTGGAATAACGGCGTCTATGCCTTCGGCGGCGACAAGGCATGGATGGCCATCGACACCACCAACGGCATCGGGCGCGGCAACATCTACTGCTCCTGGAGCTACGGCTCAGCCTGCTGCGGATACAATACGTTTAACCGCTCGACTGACGGCGGGCAGACGTTTTCGCAACCTATCCCGGTTCCGTTGCGACCGACCTTTGGCACGTTGGCTGTGGGGGCTGACGGTGAGTTGTTCATCGCCGGGGTGCACAGCCCGAGTTACAGCCGGCTCTTCACCCTGGCCCGCTCGAGCAATGCCCAGGACCCGACAGCGACGGTGGAGTTCGAGTTCTCCACTGAACTGAGTATGGGTGGGCGGTTGGGTGGCAGCAATGGGCCTAATCCCGGTGGGCTGCTGGGGCAGGTGTGGATCGCCTGCGACCACTCGGATGGCCCCGGGCGCGGCAATGTCTATATGCTCTGCTCGGTAAACCCCGACGACGATTACCACGATCCGCTCGACATCATGTTCATACGCAGCACCGACCGCGGCGAGACCTGGAGCGATCCGATCCGCGTCAACGACGATCCGGAAGATAACAGGGCCTGGCAGTGGTTTGGCACCATGTCGGTCGCCCCCACCGGGCGTATCGACGCCATCTGGAACGACACCCGGAACGACCCCGCCTGCACCTATTCGGAGTTGTATTATTCCTTCTCCGAGGACGGCGGATTGAGCTGGTCGGAGAACCGCCCGGTCAGCCTCCCCTTCAACCACTTCCTGGGATACCCCAATCAGCCCAAGCTGGGCGACTACTACGACATGATCTCCGACGAGTTGGGCGCCAGCGTGGCATATGCAGCCACATTCAACGGGGAGCAGGACGTGTACTTCCTGCGGATCGGGACATTCGACTGCAACGACAACGGCATCCACGATGCCCAGGACCTTGCCGCGGGCACCAGCGCCGACTGCAACAGCAACGGCACTCCCGACGAGTGCGAACCCGACGAGGACTGCAACGAAAACGGAGTTCAGGACATCTGCGACATAGCAGCCGGCACCAGCATTGACTGCCAACCAAACAACATTCCCGATGAGTGCGAGGTGGACTGCAACACCAACAGCGTCCCGGATGACTGTGACATCTCCGCCGGCACCAGCCGCGATTGCAACACCAACGGAATCCCCGACGAGTGTGAGGTGGACTGCAACGACAACGGTGTTCCCGACGACTGCGACATAGCAGCCGGCACCAGCGACGACTGCCAGCCAAACCACGTCCCGGATGAATGCGACATCGCAGCCGGCACCAGCCGCGATTGTCTGCCCAACAGCGTCCCCGACGAGTGCGAGGTGGATTGCAACACCAACGGGATCCCCGACGAGTGCGACATCGCCGTCGGAACCAGCAACGATTGCAACGACAACAACCGCCCGGATGAGTGCGACGTGCCGCGTTGCACATATCGCCTCTGGGGCGGGTTCAATGATTTCCCCAAAAACACGCGGCTGAACGGGTTCAACGAGATTCCCTATCACAACGGGGACCTGAGCTACTGGCGGAATCCGGCGGGCACCGCGAAGATATACTGGCAAGGCTGCGAAGGGGGCGGGTTTACGGACCGCGCGGCACAAATCAGTGTGCCCGGCGGCAGCGGGACCTGGGAGGACTGGCACCTGACCAGCGAATACTTCAGCTCATACCATGGCGTGCTCCCGCCTGATGAGCCGATCTATTCGCTGCGTTTCCGGGCCAGGTTTGACCTCAACTTGAATCCCGGCACGGATTGGCAGTTCTCAATTCACGACGCCACAAACGACGAGAGCGTGATTGTCATCCGGTTTTCCTCGGGCGCCTCGTGGATACTGCCCGGTTCGATTGTGGTCGAGAATCCCCCGGGGCAATACATCGACACCGGGGTGATGCTCGAGCAGGGCGTCTGCTATGAGATTGAGGTCGTGCTGAACAACGACGACGACCTGGTGACGGTATACGTGGACGGCGATCCGCTGGTGGTTACCTTGCTCGCGTCCAATGCCCGCCGGATGGACTACTTCCGCGTGGAGACGGTGAACAACGGTTCGGGGAGCATGGCGGTGGCGACACTGAAGCTGGATCATTTCGACCTGTGCCTGACCGGGGGGGTGTCGGTCCCTCCGCAAGACATCCCTGACTGCAATGACAACCTGGTGCTCGACGAATGCGACATCGCCTCCGGCACCAGCACGGACTTCAATCAGAACGGCATCCCGGACGAATGCGATCTCTGCGGGGACCTCGATGGCGATGGCGACGTTGACGCCGCGGACTATCAGCTTTTCCTGAGAGCGTTCGGATCCGGTGTGGGGCAGGATGAGTACCTTCCACTGGCTGACCTCGATGGTGACGGGGTTGTGACCCTGGTGGATTACCAGATGTGGATGCAGTGCTATCGCGATTCCGGTAAGTTGTAGGGCGGGTTCCACCCGCCTTCTCGGCCGGGCGGCCCATGGCTTTAAGCCGTGGGGGACGCGAATCCAAACACCCATGCCGCTACGAGGTCCGGCGGTGCTCGGATGAACCATTCGTGTCCCCCACCGCTAAAGCGGTGGGCCACCCAGCCTTCTCCTCATTGTTTACCGTTCATGGTGTGGCATCAACTCTAAAGCCGGCTCAAGCTGAGTCAGTTCCGCCTCCAATTCCACGAGCTTAGTCTCGAACTGCGGCAGCAAGGGCAGATCATGCCGCTCGGCAAAGGCCCGGATGTCGCGCACGTCAATAACACCGTTGCCGTCGAGGTCCGCACGCTCGGCATGAGCCACCGTCAGGCTCAGTTCCGAAACGCTAATGCCGGCTCGTGGGGCTCGCAATACAATATCCGCCACCGGCGGGGACGCCGGTGCCACTGCGGCGGGTGAAACCCGCCATACGTCGATGACCCTCTTGTCGCCCAACAAACGAGTGCAGCCGTCCACCGCGTCGCCGGTCTGGAAGAAGTTCGGCTGGATCAGGGCGAAGTCGTCGGCGTCATGATACCCGTCACCGGTGGCATCGCCGCCGGTGCTCTCGTCGGCATCAATGATGCTCTCCCAGGACGAAGCCAGAATCGAGAAGTCCGTGATGTCCACCAAGTTATCCTGGCCCACAATCGCAGTGTGGAAATCGCCGGACGACAAGAACACCGTAACACTATCGGACAGCGTCGTGGTAAAGTCCACCGCCACCAGCTTGCGCAGCGTGTGGCCTTCCTGAACGCTAAGCCACTCGATACCACCATCGAGCCCCGTAAAGATCACACTCCCGACACCCTTGTTGTTGCCCGTGTCAGCCGTAAAGGTCACCGGGACCACCCGTGTGTCAGTAGTCCCATCGCAATCGGTGAGCACGAAGGTAACGTCACGAACAAGATCAGCCCCGACCGACGGAGGCCCATAGACACCACTGTCGCCAATGAGACCTTGAATCTCGACGTTCACCGTCAGGCACAGTTGCACTTCAACGTCGGTGTGAGCTACGAACTGACACCCGCTGCCATTATTCACCGTCAGCGTATAAGTGCCGTCCATGCCCAAGGTGGCTTCGCTGATGATCGGGTTCTGATCGCTGGAGGTAAACCCATTCGGCCCAGCCCAGGCGTAGGTGTAAGGCTCATCAGGCCCATCGCTTGGGCCGCCGTACAGCTCGATAGTCCCGCCTTCGCAGACGGGGCTATTGCTGTCGGCGCCGGCGACCGTATTGTCGATGCTGATCGTGCCGGAGTCCTGCTTGTCCGGGAGAATCGTGGAACTGTCACTGGCTACGGTCAGCTTGGTGAAGAACGGGTCATTGTCCGCCTGGAACGTCACGTTGGTCGTCCCCTCTGCCACGGGATCAAACACGAGGGTGGCTACCGTCCCATTGCTCGATACCGATCCGCCGGGCACATACAAGGCACAGGTGACATCACCGTGGCCGTCGGGATCGGGGTTGTCGGGGTTGGGAGGAGCGATCAACGACCATCCCGTGGCTGGTGTAATGCTGGACAATGTCATGTACGCTGTGTCGTAATGAATCAGCGCCTGCACCCCGTTGATGGCCGAGGGCAGATCGGTGACATCCAACGTCACCATAACCAGCCCGGTGGTGGAAACGCACTCCGACCCGGCGGCGACGTTCAACGATAGTTCGGGGTTGCTCTGCGACTCACATTCATCGGGTATGCCGTCGCCGTTGGTGTCAGTCGATGTCCCGCTGGCGATGTCGCACTCGTCGGGTATGTTGTTGTTGTTGCAATCCGGATCACCGGGTCCCAGGACGCATCCGTAAGTTAATGTATAGGTCATCGGCCCGGGGGTTTCGATCCAATCGACAAGGTGAAGCAGGTTCTCGGGCTCCTCCGGCTCGCCCTCGGGCCTGAGGATACGGTGGGTGGTCCAGGCATTGTCATCCACGCGGATCTGACGCCGGTCGGGGCGAACCACCTCTATCAGGCGGTACTCAGCCGCCCCCGGATCGTCCACCCGCAAGTAGACCCAACCCGCCGGCATTGTGGCGGTAAGCTGGACCTGGCGATCATAAGGCGTCGGCGCCCCGTCCGCCGACGCTTCGACCACCGCTTCAACTGACACCACCGTGCCATCGCTGTTGTGGATGTGGTCGGCAATGTTGTCGATGTCCGGCGTGTCGTCAGCCAGGAAATCGGGCAAACCGTCATCCTCCGGAACGTCCACACGAATAACGTGGGTCATTGGGTGGATGTCCAACCGGTCGATCAGCGACAAACGCGGATCGCCGAGACTGTTGACGTGCTCGAACGAGGCGTCATAGGAAACGAACTCGCCCTGAAGCGTCGAGACCATCAACCAACGGGCGACCGCGACCTCGTCGGGGCCAAT
>JAGLWJ010000103.1 GCA_023133475.1 Phycisphaerae bacterium
TAGGGCGGGTTCCACCCGCCGCACTATGCCACAAAGGCGGGTAGAACCCGCCCTACCAGCAGAATGGAAAATGGAAAATGGAAAATGCGGACTTGGCAACGTTTTCAGTTCTTCGGTCCCCATTTTCAATTTTTCATTTTCAATTTTCCATTTCCTGCGTGCTCCGTGGTGAATCAGATGCGATTGCGGCGGGTGGAACCCGCCCTACTTGGTTTGGCTGCTCACCCAAAGTCGCGGGTCATTATCACCGAAGTGTATTTTAGACTGTAATGGAGTGTGTGCGCGCACCCGAGCCGGTGAAGGTCCGAGAACGTAAAGTCTCCCGCAAAGCCACGCAATCAAGTTTGTGTGAGCTAAGGAACGCCCGTATGGCTGTCTCTGCCGAAACAGGACCCTCCAAGCCCCTCGATATTAACTCGAGCGAGGTTCAACGTCTGGGGGTTGATGCCTTAGCGGCGATTCAGCAGGTGCAAAAGTTGTTGCATGGTCGAGCAGAGCACCTCGCCCGGCAGCGTGAGGCCTTGTCGAGGGACTATTCCGCTTTGGAGTCCGATAAGGCGCGGTTGCAAGCTCAGCACGGGCAACAGGAGCAGGCTGCTCGCGAACTCCATGATGCTCGGGAACTTTGTGCCCAGGAACGTGATCGTATCGAGCAGCAGGCCCGCGAGTTGGATGAGCACCAACGGAGTCTCGCATCGAAGCAGAGGGAGCTGGATGACAAACACAACGAGTTTGAGGCGAACTGCAAGAACCTCGAAACCGAACGCCATGCCGTGGACCAGGCCCGGCAGCGGGTGGAAAAAGAGGAGGGCAACTTGCTGGCCCGTGAAGTCAAACTGCAAACCCGCGAGGCGGAGCTGGGCGATGCCGAGACAGCGCTGGTGGAACGAACCGCAGAACTGCACACCGGCGAAACACGGGTCGAGTCAGCCTGGAATGAAGTGCAGGCCAAGCTCGCCGAGACCGAGACCATCCGGCAACGCCTGGCGATGTTGCAAGGCCAACTGGAACGCGAACGACACGAAGTGGCACGGCAACGCAAGGAGTTGATGAAGCAATTGGGGGCGTTGCCCGAAACACCTGTCGGGGAAACAGGCAGCCCGCAAGATATCCCATTACCGCCTGAACCAGCTTCGTCACCAGTGTCACCAGCAGAGCCGACAAGCCTGACGGCTGAGCGGATGCGCAAGCTGCGCCGCGATGCCAAACGTCGGGCAATGGGGGGGGGATGAACGGTGTGAGAGATCGCGGCGCCTGTTGCAAGCGCCTGGGAAGGATGACAACATGAAGCTAGGGAACCTCTTTCGCAAACATTGCGGCGGGGCGGCAGTAGCCACCCCCGGGAATCCGCCGTCGCCGAGCACCTGTCACGGTGCAACAGGCGATTTCGTGCCCGCCGAGCCTCAGCCCCTGGACGACGATCCACTGACGAAACTCCGGCAGCAAGAGCGTTATGCACTGATCGTCAAGCAGGCGGGCCAATGGGAGACACACCCCCAAGGCCAGGCAATACTCGCCGCCGCCCGAGAGATGCTGGACCGACAAATGGTGCTTCTTCCGGAGGGGCTGATCTCGCTGCCCAGCTCGCTTGCCGATGAGGTTGGAGGTGAAGAGGAAGATGTCCACGTTGCGCCCGGCATGATCGACATCCACGCCGTCAGCAATGCTCGTTTCCAGCATTTTGTGGATGCGCAATGTTATGAAGAGTTGGGTCTTTGGCCGGAGCAAAGCTGGCCTCACTTGATCGAAATGCAGGACTTGACGGGTTATCCCGCCCCGCGTTTCTGGCGTGAGGGGCGTCATGATGCGCGGTTTGGCGACCACCCGGTGGTGGGAATCTGTTGGTACGAGGCGGATGCGTTCGCCCGTTGGATAGGGCAACGGTTGCTCACCGAAGCCGAGTGGCAAATGGCAGCCAGTTGGCACCTGAGAACCGAAGCCAACATACTCCGGCGTTTCCCCTGGGGCGATGCCATGGACCAGACCCGCTGCAATGTCTGGCTTTCGCGGGTGGGCGGGACCGTGCCGGTGACGGCGTATCCGAACGGGGCGGCGCCCAACGGGGTGCTGCAGTTGATCGGCAATGTGTGGGAGTGGACCGCCTCGGAATTCGAGATCAAGGATTTCGAGGGGCACCCGATCATTGGTGAAATGCCCATGCGTGGCATCCGTGGAGGGGCGTTTGACACCTACTTCGAGTCCCAGGCCACCAGCCTCTTTCGCACCGGGCAGATCGCCCTGGGGCGCACACACAATACGGGGTTTAGATGTGCCATGGATTTGACAGTTTAGTAGGGCGGGTTTCACCCGCCTTCGCAGTGTCGCGTGGCGGGTGGAACCCGCCTTACATTTGAGGTGGGTGGCCCATCGCTTTAGCGGTGGGGGACGCGAATGCCTGACGCGATTCGTGTCCCCCAGGGCTAAAGCCCTGGGCCACCCCCGCCCGCGTGGCGGGTGGAACCCGCCCCACAGGAGAAGCATGACGTGAGCACTACAACCGAAACGGCTTATTGCCTGATCTGTGAGCACGAGAATCCCGGTGACGCGGTGCTTTGCTCGCACTGCTACGCGCCGATGACCCTGATTCACGATGCCATCAGTCAAAACCGCGAGCCGTGCATCATCAGCGTGATCGGCGAAAGCAACGTCGGGAAAACCGTATACCTCGGGCTTTTGCTGGACATGCTCTCCAAGCGAGCCGGTGATTTCGAGGCGGTGCCCAAAGGGGCTTACTCGGTAAACCTTCAGCAGACGGTGATCTCCCATTTGCAGAATCGCAAATTCCCGCCCAAAACGCCCAGCGAAACCGACCGATGGCATTGGGCATATTATCAAGTCGCACGCATGGGGCGCGGCACTCAGTGGTTTGATCTGGTGATGCCGGACATGGCCGGTGAAACCCTCGCCGCGGAGGTCGAATCCCCTCAGACCCATATCGTGATCCAAAGCCTGCTCGAAAAAACCGCCGGGTGCATGGTGCTTATCGACGCCGCTGCCGCCGCGATGGGGTCTTCGCAGCCGGACCTGTTCGGCCTGAAACTGATGACCTACCTGGACCAGAACTTTGCGAGCAGCCCGGACGAGAAAGTCTACAACCCGGTGGCGGTGGTGCTGTGTAAAGCCGACTACTGCCCGCAGTGCTTCGACGACCCTCGAGTGTTCGCCGAAACCAACCTCAACCGGGTCTGGAACATGTGCCAAAGCCGCTTCGCCGGCGTCGAGTTCTTCGCCGCCAGTGTGATCGGGACACTAGGGTTCGGCAGTGACGACGAGGGCAACATAATCCCCATCCCATTGCATACCACGCCACGTGGTATCCTGGAGCCGTTCGAATGGATTCTAAGCCATCTGGAATAACCACCTTGAATCGCACCGATGAATCCGGCGGTGACGCCCGTGTGCCGTGCGATCAGGCTGTCTTCACCTCGATCCGCACTCCGACAGGAGAGGGATATCGCTTGATCGCATCCAGTCCCGGGCTGACCGGCAGGGAAAAGACCGAGATCACCAAACACTGCCCGTCGCATGGCGGGCTGTGCGGTGATGATGAGCGGGCAACGGGTCTGGCATTCTATCAACTCCCCGGCGAGCGCCTCTGTGCAACCTTCTCATGCACGGCAGGAAAGGAACAATCCGGACGCGGAGGATTGCGCATCTATACCCACGCGGTGGTATTCGATCGGCAATTCCTTTCCGCATTTGCCTACAACCCCTTCAACATCTTCCAGGCGATGGAGACTGCGGGGCTGACCACCCCGGAATTGAAGCGAGACAAACACCTCCCCGCCATTGAACTCGCGGCGACCCCCACCAGAGATGGAGTTGAATCCGGCAAAGCCGTCGCCCGCGTGGGAGCCGAATGGCTCGGATACCTCTTGCACACAGCCTGCAACGGTGAACGGGTCATTGTATCCGGTGCGGACGATCCGCGAGATTTGATCGAGACTGTTTTGTTGGGCATCCCCGGGCCGTTTCGGGCGGATGTGTCTTTCGGTTGCGGTTTAAGGTTTTCCATCGGGCGGGCATTCACGCTGACTGGCGTGTTCGGGGATATCACCACCACCAAACGGATCATCCGCGGTCAGCCGTTGCTCTTGTTGCATCCCGCCCTCGATTTGTCCCCGCCGCCATTCGAGCGGGGTGCGTGGGTGCGTATGGTGGATGATTACTGGGCGTCAAAAGATTGCCATGCACTCGTGGAGTTCACCTCTCAGGCATTCCCGGATTGCTCACCGGCAACTCTCGAGCGTATCGCCGCCCTCCGTAACGACACCAGATTCGCCTCATCCGCCGACGCCGCCGAAGTCCTGACCATCGCTAACCGCCGGCGGGGCCAAACCCTGCTTAGCCGGTTCGAGCACCGTCTGCTGGATGACTTACTGGTCACTATCCGTAGGCGTTTGGAGCAGCTCTGGTCGCAGGCAGACGAGGCGGAGTTGGTTCGGTGTTGGCCTGAGTTGATGACGTTGGTGGGCAAGTCACCGGAAGAAGCCTTCCGTCAACTCATCCCCGTGGTGGGCTTGGTGCTACGCCGCTTGAGCCATACCTCACCCCTGATAGCCCTCGAGCACGCCCTGGAGATTGGCGAAAAGGCAACGATTCAGGCCCTAAAGGTAGATTTGCAGGAAGTGGCTGACACCGCCAGGCGCCGGCTTCGGCAAGCGGAACCGGGTCAGTTCAAGCGGGCGATGGCCCTGCTCGACCGATGGGCGAACACCTTTCCCGGAATTCGGTTGCCTGGGCCACCCGTCCCGTGAGATGCTGACTCAAGCCAATCAGTACCGCGACCGTAAGGGAGCGGCCAATCCAAGTAGAGCCGCTCCCTTACGGTCGCGGTACTGATCGGATAACCATAGCGGAGAAGGCGGGTGGAACCCGCCCTACAATTGCTGCCGCCGCAACTGCCCGCAGGCACCGTCCACCTCCAGGCCTCGACTCTGCCGCAGATGGGCGTTGCCCCCCAACTCACGAAGCAGGTGAAGAAAGGCGTGGGCAACTTGAGACTGAGGGCGGGCATATGAAACCCCCTCGACCGGATTGTACAGGATCAAATTCACGTTACAGCGCATCCGCCGGGCGACATCAGCCAACTGTCGAGCGTGCTCCGGACGATCGTTGAGATCGCCCAGCAGAACATACTCGAGCGTAACCTCGCGGCCGGTCTTGGCGAAATAATCGCGGGCGGCTTCGATCAGTTGAGCGATGCTCACACGCCTGGCCCAGGGGATCAGCCGGGCACGCAACTCGTCGTTGGGAGCGTGCAACGAGAGGGCAAGGGTCACTTGCAGGTTCTCGTCAGCCAACCGGAGTATCTGCTCGGGCAGGCCTACGGTGCTGATGGTAATCTTACGGGCACCGATGTTCATGCCCCAGGCGGCGTTGATGGTGCGGATTGCCTGTACGGTGGCATCATAGTTGGCCAACGGCTCACCAATACCCATGAAAACGACGTTGGACAGGCGCGTGTCATCGTCGGTCTGATAGGCGGCGACCATGGCCTGTTCCACAATTTGCCCGGCTGACAGATTCCGCCGCACGCCACCCATACCACTGGCGCAGAACACGCACCCCACCGGGCAGCCAACCTGCGTCGAGAGGCAGGCTGTCCGCCGCTCGCCCGAGGGAATCGAAACGCACTCGGTGGTCTCGCCGTCAGCCCAACGTAACAGAAACTTGGTGACCCCATCCGCAGCGCGAGAAACGTGTACTACCTCTGACTCGTAGACGCAAAACTGCTCAGCCAATTGACGCCGCAAATCCTTCGACAGATTGGTCATCTCATCGAAGCTGCGGGCCTGGCGGTGGTAGACCCATTCGAGAATCTGGCCTGCCCGATATGGCGGTTGGCCAAGGTCAGACATCGACGCACGTAGCAAGTCCGCAGTGCAATCGTATAGCTGCCGGGGGCCGGCGGGGGTATTAAACTGATCCGCTTTTGTCATGGTCATTATCCGGATTGCGGTGGAGATACTCCAGAGGATAGTGGTGGGTGCCCCATCCCGTTCCGGATGTCTGCGCAGCAGGCCGCCGGACGGGGTGGGGGACCGACTCAACCCAATCAGTACCGCTCAATCAGTACCGCGACCGTAAGGGAGCGGCCATCCGTCCCCCACCCCGTTCGCCGGTCCTCCGGACCGGCGAAACGGGATGGGGCACCCTACTCAAGCATTTTCTTTCAGCCGGTTGTAATCCTCCGGCGTATCGAGGTCCTCAATCACACCGGATGAATCACACTCGACCAGGCGCACGCTATCAGCATGATGCTCGATAAGCACCTTAAGCCCACCATCGCCAATCCGCTCCACCTCCCCAGCCAGCGATGCCGGAAACACCATCGGGTGCCCCCGAGTCCCGCCGTGGGCTGCAATCACGATGTCACCTGCATGTTTACGAAACGCATGGGTTACGGTGCACACATCCTCGGCGGTTACCCGCGGCATATCACCGGGACAGACCAGGTAGCCGTCGCCGCCGGCAACCTGGCACCGATGCTTCAAAACCGCCATGCCCATCCGGATCGAATCGAGCATCTCCGAAGCACCATCGTCGTTGATGGCTACGATGAACCGCGGGTCCTCACTCAAAGCCAACTCCTCGTCAACCATGCTGGAGGTGACCACGCAAAGCCCGTCGATTTCCCCATGCAGGGCCGTTTCGATCACGCACTCCAGCATGGCACCCTCTCCCATAGGCATCAGTTGCTTGCACCTGCCCATGCGCGTGGATTGCCCGGCTGCCGGGATGATGGCGAAAACCTGCACCTGCGGCGAGCATTCTGTCATTACCGTGCCTCCACGGCGACCGGCGTGGGGCCTACCACCACTTCTTTGGTCTTGTGTTCCCGTCGCACCTGGATGAGTTGTGCGGCGATGCTCACCGCAATCTCCGGCACCGTCATAGCATGGATGGGCAGGCCTATGGGGGCGTGGACCCGGTCCAGCCGTACCGGATCGACACCGGCTTCGAGCAGGTTTTTGCGGATCGTCTCCACCTTGCGACGGCTGCCCATCATGCCGATGTACCGGGCGTTGGAGTTGACCACCGCCGCCAGAGCCCACTCGTCGTACTGATGCCCACGGGTGACGATCACCACATACGTCGCCGGATCGATGGGATACTCGCCGAGTGTCTTCGTGATGTCAGCGGCAAGCGGTTCGATCGGCGGAGGCAGCAGCTCGGCATTGGCGAACTCAGCCCGATCGTCCACCACCACCACGCGGAACTCCAACCTCACACACAAACGGGCGAGTTCTGCCCCCACGTGACCGGCTCCGGCGATCAGCAACGTCGGTTCGCACTCGATATTAAGCCGGTACTCCACCAGTTGCCCGCCTTTGCCCACTCGCAGAGTGATTGTGGCGTCATGCCCGCCACGGAGTTTTGTCAGGGCTTCGTCGAATTGCCGGGCGGTGTCGGCATTGGTGATGGGCACAACTGCCACGTCCATGGCTCCACCGCAGACCGCCTCGGATTCCTCACCCGATTCGCAGTCGAGCTTAAGGCTAAGCAGTCTGGGTGTTTGGGTTTCGAGCAGAGCACAGGCCTGCCTGCACACATCTGCTTCGCCGTAACCCCCGCCGACCGTGCCGGTAGTTTGCCCGTTCTGATCCACGAGCATCAGCGAGCCGGGAAACTGCGGTGTCGAACCCCGCGTCCCGACCACCGCACAGAGCGCCACCGCCCGCCCGCTGTGGACCTCAGCGACGATCCGCTCGAACAACGGCAAATGTAGGATCATGGTGGTTCTCTCCAGAAGAGGCAAGAGGCAACGAGGCAACAAGGCAACAAGGCAACAAGGCGGGCGGGTGGCCCATCGCTTTAGCGGTGGGGGACACGAATGGTTCATCCGAGTACCACTGGACCCCACAACAGCCTGGACGCTTGGATTCGTGTCCCCCACGGCTAAAGCCATGGGCCACCCCCACCACCGGCGGGGACGCCGGTGCCACCGACCTTGGACCTTCATCCGCCGTTACGGTCGATTGGTCTCGTAGGTCCACTTCAACCATTCCAACGCACACGCCATGTCATCCGGGTCCACCGTCGGCCCGCCCCAAAAGCGGAAACCCGGCGGCGCGTCACGATACGAACCGCAATCGTAAGCCACTCCCTCGGCATCGAGAGCCCCCACCACCTTCTTGCAAAACGCGCTCTGCTCGTCACGGCTGAGCTTGCCAAACCAGTCCGCGGTGACCTTCAGGCAGATCGACGTGCTGCTACGCCGGGTAGGATCGGCGGCGAGGAAGTCGATCCAATCGTTCTTCTCCACGAAATCCGCGACGGCCTGGAGGTTGGCTGCACTGCGGGCGAAGAGGGCGTCGAGCCCGGCCTTGCCCGCGAAGCTGAGGCCTTTGCCCCAGGTTAGCGTGTCGATGTAATCCTGCACACAGAGCAGCGACGGAGTGTTGATGGTCGAGCCTTCAAAGATGCCCTTGCTGACTTTGCCCTTCTTGGTCAGGCGGAAGATTTTGGGCATAGGCCAAGCAGGCGTATAGCTCTCCAGCCGCTCGACCGCTCGTGGTGAAAGCGCCATCATGCCATGAGCCGCCTCTCCGCCCAAACACTTCTGCCAGGACCACGTCACCACGTCCAAACGGTCCCAGGCCAACGGCATGGCGAACACGGCGCTGGTCGCGTCGCACAGCGTCAGCCCACCTCGGCCTGCCGGTGGTGCCCAGCCGTCCGGGACACGGGCTCCGGCGGTGGTCCCGTTCCAGGTGAACACCACGTCGTTGTTCCAATCCACTTCGTCGAGGTTCGGAATCTTGCCGTACTCCGCCGTCATCACCTTCGCCTCCAGCTTGAGCTGTTTGGTGATGTCGGTGATCCACCCTTCACCGAAGCTCTCCCATGCCAGCACGGTAATCGGGCGAGACCCAAGCAGGCTCCACATGGCACACTCGAAGGCGCCGGTATCGCTGCCGGCCATTATGCCGATCAGGTAGTCATCGGGGATGCGACCCACTTCACGGCTTAGCTCGAGGGCATGTTTGAGACGGGCTTTGCCCAGCTTGTGCCGGTGCGAACGCCCGACGAAAGCATCGGAGAGGGCATTGGGTGTCCATCCGGGCCTTTTGCACGTGGGGCCTGAACTGAAGTTTGCCGTGCGGGGTTTGACTTGCGGTTTTTCCATCGCGGTATACCTTGTTACAAAAGTTCCTGTTTGACTACAGCCTGCATACTAACGGTGGCAATCCACCGGATTTCCGGTGGTTGTCGACTGGGGAACGGTGCCCCGGAGAGGGCATTATAGCCATCCCCGCAGGGCTTGCCAGATAAGGCCGCTACTGCGGAGCATGCAGAAAATGGAAAATGGAAAATGTGGGGTTGGCCGGTTGCAACTCTCCCCCCTTATCCTCATCTTTCCCCGTTCTTCTCTGCGCTCTCTGCGTCTCTGCGTTCATGAAAAGTCCGGGTCAACCTTTCAGGCTGTCGCACCTCTTACCGGATGAGGCCAAGAAGCGTGGGTGAAACGCCCGTTTTTCAGGATCAGTTTGCCGTCAAGCTCGATGCGCCCGCTTTTGCGAAGATCGCAGACCATGTCCCAGTGCAAACCGCTCTTGTTTTTGCCACCGGCTTCGGGGTAAGCCATCCCCAAAGCCAGATGAAACGTGCCGCCGATCTTCTCGTCGAACAGAGTGTTCCTGGTGAAACGCTTGATGGCATAGTTGGTCCCGATGGCCACCTCACCGAGGAAACGGGCACCGCGATCCTGATCCAGCATTTTGAACAAAAAGTCCTCGTTCTTGTCCGCTGAGGCATCGACCACTTTGCCGGCTTTGAACTTCAGCCGCACACCGTGGACTTCGTGCCCGTTATATACCGCCGGGAAAGTGTAGTGCACCTCACCCTCGGCGGAGTTCTCGATCGGGCTGGTGAACACCTCGCCGTCGGGGAAGTTTTCGTGCCCGGCACAGTTGATCCAGCGCCGCCGGGTGATGCCCAGGGTAATGTCGGTGCCGGGGGCGACGAAACGGATTTCCCCGCCCTTGTCCAGGTGGTCGCATACACGCTGTTGAGCAACGTGAATCTTCTTCCAGGCGGCGGCTGGGTTGGGCAAATGCAGCAAACCCGCGCGGAAAACGAAATCGGCGTACTCATCCAGAGACATCTCCGCATCCTGGGCCGACGCCTGACAGGGATACTGGGTGCCGGTCCAGCGCAGGCGTTTTTTGCCCTTGACCGCCGCTCGCTTCAGGAAGCGGTCCAGCATTGGCTGACGGGCTTTGCTGAGCATCGCCAGCTTTTGTGAATCCACGTTGCCAAGCGCCTTGGTGTTCTCATCAGCCCACACGCTGATATGGGCATCGATGGTCTCGACCTCGTGCATATCCAGCGGGCAAAGGCGTTCCAATTGCTTCTTCGAGCCCAGCTTGCACAGCAATTCCGTGCAGGCTCCGGGCGTCATGCGGACCACTGGGTGAGCACCAGCCCGCACAGCCTCCTTGTAAAGAGCCAGCACCAACGGTTCCGCAACCGACGAAGCCTTGATGCGAACCAGGTCGTCTTGGCCCAAACCAAGAGAATACCGAACCAACACTTGGGCAAGTTTATCCAGTCTGGGATCGTACATGCTCATTTTGCGCTCCTTGTACTACTCTTTAACATCCGCAGATTACGCAGATTACGCAGACTTGCAAGAAAGTGCCTGGGAGATAGCAAGGGTAGGTTTGAATATATTGGGCGGGTGGCATGGTCAAGGACC
>JAGLWJ010000104.1 GCA_023133475.1 Phycisphaerae bacterium
AATCCGCGAAACTGGAAAGTCAGATGCGGGAGAATCTCGGTGGTCTCGGTTACAATGTCGCGCAGGAGACCCAGCGATGATCGAGCTTATCAAGCAGAATCGGGACGCACTCGTGGAAGTATGCCGGCGTTACGGCGTGGCCCGTCTGGAGGTCTTTGGCTCCGCCGCCACCGAGGCGTTTGATCCCGAAGTCAGCGACATCGACTTCCTCGTCGAGTTTCTCCCTGACCAGGATATCGGCCCGTGGTTGGCGCACTATTTCGACTTCCGCGACGCATTGCAGCGGCTCCTCGGGCGCAGTGTCGATATGGTCATGCCCGCAGCCATGAAAAACCCCTACTTCATCCGCCAAGTCAACCGGACGCGTCAGGTGCTCTATGCTGCCTAAAAGTACGAAGCTGCTGGAAGACATCCGCGCCGCGACCGCGTTCATTCTGGATGCCGCGGATCATCGCCTTTCGCAACATCCTGATCCACGGCTACGACCTTGTGGACAACGCTCAGGTATGGAAGGTGATTCGCGGACAGTTGCCCAGCCTGTGCGACCAGGTCGCGGCCCTCCTTCGCGAAGCGGAGGACGCGACGTGACCCCGCGCGTGCAAGGCTCATTCGCCAAGTCGAGGAAGCTGGAAAAGGACATCCGTCGCAACCTGTCGAGCCTGGGCTTTTCCGCCAAGGAGAAACCATGACCAATTCCGACCGACAGATCGTGCCGCACGAGCCCGGTGAGTTCATCCTTTACCAGACCGAAGACGGCCTCGCCCGCGTGGATGTCCGCGTTTCGCAGGACACGGTGTGGCTGTCGCTCAACCAGATGGCCGAGCTGTTCCAGCGCGATAAGTCCGGCATTTCCAAGCACTTAACGAATTTGTTCGAGGAGGGGGAGCTGCGGCGCGAGGCAACTGTTGCAAATTTTGCAACAGTTCAGCTTGAGGGCGGGCGTCAAGTCGAACGCGATATCGACCACTACAACCTCGACGTCATTATCTCCGTCGGCTACCGCGTCAAGTCTCATCGCGGAACCCAATTCCGCATCTGGGCGACCCAGCGCCTCCGGGAGTACCTCATCAAGGGCTTCACCATGGACGACGAGCGCCTCAAGCGCTCAGCCGGCCGCGACTACTTCGACGAATTGCTGGCCCGCGTTCGTGACATCAGGTCATCTGAGAAGCTCTTCTGGCGAAAAGTCCTCGACATCTACGCCTCCAGTATTGATTATGACGCCCACAACGACCTTTCCACGCGTTTCTTCGCCACGGTGCAGAACAAGATGCACTGGGCGGCCCACGGCCACACCGCAGCCGAGATTGTCGCCCAGCGTGCCGACACTCAAGCACCGAACATGGGGCTCACCACGTGGTCCGGAGAGCGCCCGCGTAAGTCGGACGTCCGCGTCGCCAAGAACTACCTGACAAAGGACGAAATCGAGGCGCTCAATCTGATCGTCTCCTTCTACTTGGACTTCGCCGAATTGCAGGCCCTCAGCCGGAAACCCATGCACATGCGGGATTGGATAGCCAAGCTTGACGACTTCCTCCGCCTCAGCGAGCGCGACATCCTGTCGCACGCAGGCAAGATCTCGCATGACGACGCCCTCGCCAGGGCCGAAGCCGAGTACGAGAAGTACCGCGCCACCCGCGCATCGCTGCCAAGCCCGGTCGACCAGCACTTCGACGAGGCCGTCCAGGAACTCAAACGCCTCGGCGGCAAATCCCCGACCGACGCCAAGAAGACCCGGAAGAAGACCAAACGCACGGCTAAGAAGACGAAGGGTGAACGTTGAAATGATGATCCCGCTTCCGAGTACGAACATACGGCGGATCGATGTGTTGGCCGAGCATTTCGCCGAATCCGCGAAACTGGAAAGTCAGATGCGGGAGAATCTCGGTGGTCTCGGTTACAATGTCGCGCAGGAGACCCAGCGATGATCGAGCTTATCGAGCAGAATGTCGATATGGTCATTCCCGCTGCCATGAAAAACCCCTACTTCATCCGCCAAGTCAACCGGACGCGTCAGGTGCTCTATGCTGCCTAAAAGTCCGAAGCTGCTGGAAGACATCCGCGCCGCGAGCAATCTGTAGAAACCAGTTGCCAAAGCTGAACGCATGATGTAGACTATAGGGTTGGAGTTTCCGAAGGTCAGGCTGGAGGGCTATCGCCTCTGCCGATGTTTGCTTTCTGCAAGGGTGCTCGACGAGATGCTTTTGGCACACCTACAAGAAGACCATATCCGCCGCGGCGCACAGATGACTTAACGCCTGCGCCGATCCCTCATTCGCTGGTTCACAAATACGAAATACGAATGCAACTATTTGGGATGCAAAGAGGTGTAGTCTTTGCGCCCGAGTCTGCTTCACAACCATTGAGCAATGGAGAATATACCAATGGCAGAAAAAACCAAGATGATCATTATGGGTGCAGCCGGTCGAGATTTCCACGACTTCAACATGTACTGGAAGAACGACCCCACCGTGGAAGTGGTGGCTTTCACCGCCACGCAGATTCCTGATATCCATGGCCGCCAGTATCCGCCGGAATTGACCGGCCCTAACTACCCCAACGGAATTCCGATCAAGGCTGAAGACGAACTGGAAACACTTATCAAAGAGTACAACGTGCGTCTGGTCACGCTGGCCTACTCGGATTTACCCTACAACTACGTGATGAGCCAGGCATCGCGTGTGCACGCCGCCGGGGCGGACTTCCGGCTGCTCGCTCCGCAAGTGACCATGGCCAAGAGCAGCAAGCCGATCATCGCAGTGTGTGCGGTGCGGACCGGATGTGGGAAGAGCCAGACCTCCCGCCGGGTGATGGAGATTCTCAAGGGCATGGGCAAGAAGGTGGCGGTCTGCCGGCATCCGATGCCATACGGCGACCTCACCAAGCAGATTTGCCAACGCTTCGCCACGCTGGAAGACATGGACAAGCACGAGTGCACCATCGAAGAGCGCGAGGAATACGAACCACACATTGCAGCAGGTTCGATCCTGTTCGCCGGAGTGGACTACGAGAAAATTTTGCGGGCTGCCGAGGCTGAGGCTGACGTGGTGCTCTGGGACGGCGGGAATAACGACACGTCGTTCTTCAAGGCTGACCTGTATATCACCGTGGCGGACCCGCACCGGGCTGGGCACGAGTTGAGCTACTATCCCGGTGAGACCAATGTGCGGCTGTCGGACATCGTGGTGCTCAATAAGGTGGATACGGCTGATCCGAAGGACGTCGCCACTGTGGAAGCCAACGTCAAAGCGGTGAACCCCAAAGCCATTATCCTTAAGGCTGACTCCCCTTGCACCGTCGACAACTCCGAGATCATCAAGGGCAAGAAGGTGCTGGTGGTCGAGGACGGGCCTACCCTGACTCACGGCGAGATGCGTTACGGTGCCGGGCACGTGGCTGCCAGGAATAACGGGGCGGCTCAGATCGTCGATCCGCGCCCCTTTGCCCAAGGCTCGATCAAGGGCGTCTTCGAGAAGTACAACCATCTGACCGACATCCTGCCGGCTATGGGCTACGGGGATAAACAGATGGCTGATTTGCAGGCCACCATCGCCAAGGTGCCCTGTGATGCGGTGATTGTGGGCACGCCGATCGATCTGGCAAAACTGATCGAGATCAAGCAGCCAAACACCCGCGTGGCCTACGAGTTGGCTGAGCATGATAAGGACGTTCTGCCCAGCGCCATCAAGAAGGTGGTGGGCTAGTCGGTTACAAAGCATGGGGACCCCACCCCGTTCCGGATGACTGCGAAGCAGGCAGCCGGACGGGGTGGGGGACTGATTCGAATGTCGGCGATTGATTCCAATGCCGGCGCCATGGTGGATTCCGTCCCCCACCCCTGGAAGGGGTGGGGGACCCGGCACCCCTGGAAGGGGTGGGGGACCCGGCACCCCTGGAAGGGGTGGGAGACTTTACCTGATAACGATAAGGAGTGACATATGATGACTCAAGCAACTTTATCCGGAGTGAAACGTGTTGTAGGATCGTCCACCCTCAACACCGAGCAGCACAACGACCTGGTCTCGCAGTACAGTGCCAACAACTACGCCTCGCTTCCGGTGGTGATCCGCAAGGGCGAAGGGGCCTGGGTGGAAGACGTCGAGGGCAAACGCTATCTCGACATGCTCAGTGCATACTCTGCCCTGAACTTCGGGCATTCGCACCCCGAGATCATGGAGGTCTTCCTCGAACAGGCCAAACGTTTGACGCTGACCTCGCGGGCGTTCCAGAACGATCAGTTTGGGCCTTTCTGCAAGGAGATCACCGCGTTCTGCGGGCAGGACATGGTGCTGCCCATGAACACCGGGGCTGAGGCGGTCGAGACGGCCATCAAAGCCACCCGCAAGTGGGGCTACAAGGTCAAGGGTGTCGAGGCGGATCAGGCGGAGATCATCGTCGTGGACGGCAACTTCCACGGGCGCACGGTGACCATCGTCAGCTTCTCGCGCGACCCGCAGTTCAAGGATGATTTCGGGCCGCTCACGCCGGGATTCAAGATGGTCCCCTACGGCAACGCCGCAGCCCTCAAGACAGCCATCACCCCCAACACCGTCGGGTTCCTGGTCGAGCCGATTCAGGGCGAAGGCGGGATCGTGGTCCCGCCAGACGGATACCTGCGAGAGTGCCACCAAATCTGCCGCGAGAACAACGTGCTGTTTATCGCCGACGAGATTCAGACCGGCTTAGCCCGAACCGGAAAACGGTTCGCTTGCGATCACGAGGGCGTTAAGCCGGACATGATTATCCTGGGCAAAGCTCTGGGCGGCGGCATGATGCCGGTCTCGGCGATGCTCTGCTCGAAGGAAGTCATGGGCGTCTTCCAGCCCGGCGACCACGGGAGCACCTTCGGCGGCAATCCGTTGGGTTGTGCGGTGGCTCGGATTTCCTTGCACATTCTTAATCGTGACAAACTGGCGGAGCGGGCTGACAAACTAGGGCAAGCGTTTATGGGGCGGCTCCGGTCGATCGGTGGCGACAAGATCAAGGAGGTTCGCGGAAAGGGCCTGCTTATTGGCGTGGAGTTCCACGAGTCTGCTGGTGTGGCGAAGACGTATTGCAAGCAGCTCAAGGAGGAAGGCATTCTCTGCAAGGACACGGTCGAGCAGGTGATGCGTTTCGCCCCGCCGCTGGTGGTCGAGCAGAAGGACCTCGATTGGGCCTTCGAGCGGATCAAGAAGGTTTTGGCATAAGCAGAAGTAGGGCGGGTTCCACCCGCCATATTCCAATGGTGGGGGATACGAGTTCCGACGGGTGGCCCACCGCTTTAGCG
>JAGLWJ010000105.1 GCA_023133475.1 Phycisphaerae bacterium
CGAATGGTTCACCGATTCGTGTCCCCCACGGCTAAAGCCATGGGCCACCCATCACCGGCGGGGACGCCGGTGCCACCGACTTTGGACTTTGGACTTTGGACCGTGGACTGGGCGGCGGGTGAAACCCGCCCTACAGGAAACTAATTATGGCTATCAATCTAAAAGGCAGAAACCTTGTTTCACTAAAAGACTTCTCCACCGAAGAAATCTGGCAGGTTCTCAAGACGGCTGAAGCGTTGAAACTCGGCTATTACCGCAACGATCAGCCGAAGCTGCTGGCTGACAAAACCCTGGCAATGATCTTCCAGAAGCCGTCATTGCGGACCCGTGTATCGTTCGAAGCGGGCATGACCCGGCTCGGCGGCCATGCGATCTATCTCGCCCCCGCCGACATCAAGCTGGGAGCACGCGAGACCACCGAAGACATCGCCATCGTGCTGTCACGCTATGCTGACATCATCATGGCTCGCGTCTTTGGGCACGACATCGTGGTGGACTTAGCCAAGTACGCCACGGTCCCGGTGATCAACGGGCTATCGGACCAAGAGCATCCGTGCCAGGTCTTGGCTGACCTGTTCACGATCTATGAGAAGAAGAACCGGCTTGCAGGCCTGAACTTCGTATACATTGGCGATGGGAATAATATGGCTCATTCGTTGATGTACGGGGCTGCTCGCGTCGGCATGAACTGCACCGCCTGCACGCCCAAGGGTTATCAGCCGCTTCCGGAGGTGGTGGAGGAAGCCCAGGGGATGGGCCGACTGACCGGTGCCGGCATCAAGCTGGAGACCGACCCGCTGACGGCAGCCCGAGACGCAGACGTCATCTACACAGACGTCTGGGCCAGCATGGGGCAGGAGGCTGAGGCTGAGAAACGCAAGAAGGATTTCGCCCCCTATCAGGTTAACGCGAAACTGATGTCCGTGGCGGACAGGCAGGCGATCATCATGCACTGTCTGCCGGCTCATTATGGCGATGAGATCGACTACGAAACGTCCCGGACGCCCAATTCGGTGATTTTCGACGAGGCGGAGAATCGGCTCCACGCCCAAAACGCGCTGATGGTTTTGCTGGCAGGCTAACCCTGGCGGCCAATGTAGGGCGGGTTTCACCCGCCGCACCATGCCACAAAGGCAGGTGGAACCCGCCCTACAATCGGCAGAATGGAAAATGGAAAATGGAAAATGGAAAATGCTGATTTGGCAACGTTTTTAGTTATTCGTTCCCCTATTCTCCATGATTATCAATCTTCATTTTTCACGCTTCGCGCTCCCCTTCGGGTCGCCGCTAAACGCCGCAGACTTGTCGCCGCTAACCCGCATTTCTCACACCGCAGAGAGCGCGGAGAGCGCAGAGAAAAGCGCGGAGAGAGAGAATAAAGGAGGGAGAGTCGAAACCGGGCAACGCCGCCAACCCCGCATTTTCTCCATTCTCAATTCTCCATTCTCAATTCTCCATTCTCCATTCATCACGTATCCCATCCCCACATTTTCCATTTTCAATTTTCCATTTTACATTTTCCTGCCTACACGTTTGAATTATCCGGGTCGGTTTCGAGAGCGGTTGAGTTTACGGTTGGCCCGCCGGGCCAGTGCCCGCAGAGAATGTTGATAGCCTTTGAGGCTGGGCGAGCCTCCACGACGAGGTATGACCAGCAGGTCCAGATTGGTGGGTAGTTCGTGCTGGATCAGCCTGAAGGACTCGCGGATCAAACGTTTGAAGCGGTTTCTCTTGACCGCCGGCCCAACCCGTTTGCTGACGCTGACGCCCAGACGGGTGAAACCCAAGTCGTTGGCAACAACGTAAACCACCAGGCAATGGTCAGCCACACTGCAAGCCGTGCGTATCAGACGCTGGAAATCACGGCGGCGGCGCAGGTGCTGTTTACGCCGGAACGTATATCGCCTCATACCCCGATCCCCGTAGATCACTTTGACAACACGGCGGTGGCCCAGGTGGACGGGTCAACGTGCCAGTAAAGATCGTTGCCCACGGTGAGGCACTGCTGCCCGTAGTCGCGGTCCTCGATGATGTAGTAGAAACCGATCCGGCCGTGCTCGTCAGGGTCGAATCCAAAGAGAACATCAGCCGGAATGTGAGCTTCGAGCCGGTATCCATTTCGTGCCACCTGTGAAGCAATGCGAATCGTATCCGGTGCGACGGGCGGGGCATCCTCCCGGGCACGTGCGATCTTGACCGAAGCCGCAGCCGGCTCGTCGCCCCCAGCCCCACCCCCCGTGGGCATGAAATAAAACTGCCGGCAGTGCCGTGACGCTCGCTTGTTGGTGCGGGTGTCGCGCATATCGGTGCAAATACGCAAGCAATCGCTTTGCCAATAGTATTGTGGTTCGCAGTGCGGCGGCTGCGATTTGTTGAGGACCTCGGTGGCGACGTACAGCCCCTCTTCGTTCCAGCAGGCGTATACGGGGGCGAAGGGCTCGAACCCCTCGATACGGCACAGCGGCGGAAGCAGAAAGTCGCCAGACCAGTCCGCCAGTTTCCCGGTGATGCGCGGAGCCCGGGCACGATAGTGTAGCCGAATCTCGAAGTCGAAAAGAAAGCGAGTCGGAACAAGTTTCACCAGGTTTCCTTCGTCAAGTTACACAGATGCCAAGCTTTCACACCCCCGCAGTCGCAGGTAAGCATATCGTAGCATTTCAGCGGTGTACAATGCGATGGCGGGTGGGGCGGGTTTCACCCGCCGAACCGAGGCAAGAGGCAAGAGACGTAGGGCGGATTCCACCCGGTGCATCATCATGCCACAACGGCGGGTGAAACCCGCCCTACAATTGTGGATTGTCGCCGCTAAACCTGGATTATTCATGAACGCAGAGACGCAGAGAACGCAGAGAAAAACGCGGAGAGATGAGGATAAAGGGGGGAGAGAGTCGAAACCGGGCAACGCCGCCAACCCCGCATTTTCTCCATTCTCAATTCATCACGTCTCCCATCCCCCCATTTCCCATTTTCCATTTTCCATTTTCTCACCCCTCTCACAGTATTGCTATACTACACCGATGCACAGATACTGGGGGTTCTCGGAGAAGCAGGAGCAGAGTTACAGGGATTTATGATGACCAATCGCATCACCATCCGCACACAGGGGCAGGGGCTTTATGAGATCACCGCGGAGGTGGCGGTGGTGGTGCATAGTGCAAGGTGTAGCCATGGGCTGTGCACGGTGATGGTGCAGCACACTTCCGCCAGCCTGCTCATCCAGGAGAACGCCGACCCGGCGGTGCGGCGCGATCTGGAGTGCTGGCTCAACCGGCTGGTGCCGGAGGACGACCCGCTGTACACCCATACGGCGGAAGGCCCTGATGATATGCCCTCACACATCAAAACCGCCCTTACCGCCACGACCCTGTCGATCCCGATCATCGACGGGCGTCTGGGCTTGGGCACTTGGCAGGGCATCTACCTGTGGGAGCATCGCCGCCGCGGCTCAGCCCGCAAGTGTCTTGTGTATGTCATGCCGTAGGGCGGGTTCCACCCGCCGCGCCACTAATAAGTCCAAAGTCCCTGGTCCAAAGTCCAAAGTTAGAAACCAGCGGGACTTTGGACCTTGGACTTTGGACTCGTCCCCGACTGGTGGGTTCCACCCACCCTACGTTCGATCATCCGGGTTAAATCTTGCCGGGCACCGCTGAGACCAGCACTTCGGCGATATCACGCAAGACCGCCAGCGGCGGTTGATCCGCGTTGATTTTGCTGATCAATTGGCTGTCCAAGGTGTTGAGCACCGGCGTGGTTTCGGCTTCGTAAACCTCGATCCGCTTTCGGATCACGCTTTCGTCGGCATCGTCAGGCCTGTTGGATTTCAGTGCCCGCCCTTTGAGACGTTTTACCAGAATCTCCTGGTCCTCGATGCACAGGTGTATCACCCGCAGAACCTCGATCAACTCCCGAAGCAGCTCGACCTGGCTGGGGGTTCGCGGGATGCCGTCGAGCAGCAATACGTGATAGCCCGGTCGCAACGTGCCGGCCGTCGCCAGCTTCTCTGCGTGCAGCTTCCAAACTCGCACGGTCAACTCGTCGGGGACCAGCAGCCCCTTCGTCGAGTAGGACAAGAACTCCTTCCCGATGTCGCTCTGCTTGTCCAGTGCCCTGAAGATGTCCCCCATAGCCAGGTGCAACAGGTTCGGCATACCGTTCAACACCTCACCCTGAGTGCCTTTGCCGCAGCCGGGATACCCGAACAGCAAAACCGCTTTGTATTTCGCCGTGTTCGACACGGTGGTCTCCTTTCCTGAGTTTCGGTTCTTCAGCACCGGGCTTGCAGGCCCGGTGATTCGCTTGCTTAACCCGGCCCCCGCGTATGGTGGGGATGTTTGCGTTGGAACTCATCAGCCAACACCGGGTCAAGAATCTCAATCTCCGCCTGTTGCAGCAGGGTTTGCTGCAACTGCTGCATAGCCGGCCCGGTCAGGCGCCGGCGCAGCCGACTTTCCAACTCGTCGCGGGCCTCTTGGAACGAAGCACTCTCGGGTGGGTAGCGTTCCTCGACTTTCAGTATGTGAAACCACTCGTCCACTCGCAGAGCGGCGGAGTGCTGCCCGGGCTCCAACTCGAACGCAACAGCCCGCATCAGTGCCGGAACGTCCTCATCCTCCCGCGAAAACACCCTAAGCAAACCGCCGGACGGCGCCGTATTGGGGTTGGCGCTGTAACGCCGGGCCAACTCGGCAAAGCCCGCACCTCCGTCGGCAAGCTGCGTGACCAGTCGTTCGGCTTCGGCGAAAGTCGCCACCTGGATGTGGCGGGCCTTGACCCGCCGGCCGTAGGCTCGCTCGAACTCCACCCGCAATTGCTCGTCGGTGAAGCGCATCTCGCACTCCACGATTTTCCGCAGGTAGGCATTGCGACGCATCCCCAACATGTATTCGGCATGTGAGATGTTCCGGGTGGATAGAATTTGCTCGAGCAAACGCTTACCCGCCGCAAGATTAACCGGGGTGTTCTCTTCCGCCGGCAGGGGGCTAAGCAACCGGCGCAACGACCGGTCGTACTCTGCATCAATGTCCGCCTTGGAAATGGCCAGCCCCCGAGCGTCAACCTCACACCGGGCGCCCTGGAGAACGATGATCTGCTCCAACACGCCGACCCCGTGGCTGCGGAGCAACAGGTTGACAATCCGGTCCCGGGAGATTGATTCCCCGTCAACGATAGCGATGGGTATGCCGGGGTGATTGGGGGCGGCCTGGTTGGTATTCATCTGCGGATGTGCGGGGTTTCCTGCGTCGGCGTGCTCCCATGCCTGAGTCACTTGCACGCCGTCGTCTTGGTTCCGAGCGTGGCATCCGCCAAGGATTACAACACCAATCGCCATCGCCCCCCAGGTTGATAAGGTCCTCAAGCTATTCATCGCCACATACCGGACACACGATCCTCAATTAGCCGCAGCCCGGTGACGATATCAGCCGCACACCTCCACGTCAACAGAGGTGGGTGGGTGGAACCTCGCGGAGCGAGGTGGAACCCACCATTCAGGGCCAGGAACTCACTCCCCCGGCGGTGAATTAAGATGCTTAACATAGGCATGCCCGACGCCGTACAGGCACAGGTCGGTCACCACCGTGTCTATGAAATCGCAATGCTCCGCCATCATCGCGGCGTCCCCGCCGGTGGCAACAACATAAGGCCAGCGATTCAACCGGGCGGCGAATCCCTCCACCAGACCACGAACCGCCCCCGCCATACCGTAGCAAATCCCGCTGCAAATCGCCTCGGTGGTGTCCTTGCCCACCGGATGCTCGGGGAACCGCGCCGATACCACCGGAAGGGCTGAGGTGTGGTTGCCCAACGCCACAGCCTGCAAACGCAAACCCGGCAAAATGGCTCCGCCCTGAAACACCCCGTCGTCATCCACCAGGTCCACCGTCACCGCGGTGCCGAAGTCCACCACCGTGCAACCGCCTCCGACCTTCGCATAAGCCGCCGCCGCGGAACATACTCGGTCTATCCCCACCGCCTCCGGATCATTCACCGCCAACCGCAAAGGGCGAAACACATCACGCCCAACCACCAGAGCCTTCAGCCCTAACGCATCGCTGATGGCTTGTTCCGCCCGCTCCAGGGCATCCGGAACCACACAGGCAACGACGGCGGCAGCCAGATCAGCCTTCCGGGAATTCGGCACCAAACCACGCAGAGCGGCATCCAAACCCGTCCAATCTTCATGGTCGATACGCACAACCCCCGCCACCCCCTCGTCCGACCAGACTCCCAGGTGCAACGAGCTATTGCCGATGTCCACCACCACCAGACCCGTCGATCGGTCAGTATCCAAAGAAGGCGCTTCCTTGTTCTTGTCATCTGGCGATGCAATCATGAGTGGTCAACCATATGCGGGGGCCGGCCTGGATCGGGCTCCGGCAGCGGTTCCCGACGGTCCTCTGCCACGTATTCCCAGATTCGTTCGCCGAGCGTGCCCACGTTTTTCCCGGTCACCGCACTGATGCCCAGAACCTTGCAGCCGATCTCCGCCTCAAGCTCGGCACACGGGTCGGTGTCACCACACCACAAATCCAGCTTGTTGATTACGACCAGCTCGGGCTTATCCGCCAACGCTGGGCTGTAGCTTGCCAGCTCACCGCGGATGATCCGGTAAGCCTCGGCGGGACCCGGGCTTGAATCGTCCGGGGCAACGTCGATCAGATGCAGAATGACCCGCGTCCGCTCGATATGGCGTAGAAAAGTATCTCCCAGCCCTTCGCCACGATGTGCACCCTCGATCAGACCGGGGAGGTCCGCCATCACGAACCGCCGATAGCCGGCCAGCTCGACGATCCCCAGTTGCGGCTTCAGCGTGGTGAAGGGGTAGTCGGCGATTTTGGGGCGGGCTTTGGACACCCGCGACAGCAGCGTGCTCTTGCCGGCATTGGGCAGCCCGACCAGCCCCACATCGGCGATGAGCTTGAGTTCCAACCGCAACCACCGTTCTTCACCGGGTTCTCCCGGTTCCGCTTCCCGGGGGGTTTGGTTGGTGGGGGTGGCGAAGAACTTATTGCCTCGCCCGCCTCGCCCGCCGCAGGCCACGCACACCGAATCTCCCGCATTGGCCAGGTCCTTCAGCAGAATCTCGCTGTCACGGTCGTACACCAGGGTTCCCGCCGGAAGGTGAATGTGCAAATCCTCACTGCCGGCCCCGGTCATATTCTTGCCCATCCCTGGGCGACCGCGACCAGCCTTCCAGTGGTGTTTGCCCTTGAAGTCCAGGAGTGTGTCCACGCCGGCAGTAGCCACCAGCACGACACTGCCGCCATTACCACCATCGCCCCCGTCAGGGCCGCCGCGGGGCAGAAAACGCTCGCGCCGTAAACTGACGCAGCCGTTCCCGCCGTCACCAGCCTTGCAGTAAACCTCCGCCTCGTCGATGAACACTCGATCACCACCCACCGTAGGGCGGGTTCCACCCGCCGCCCTATGTCACGAAGGCGGGTAGAACCCGCCCTACAACTCAAAACCAATCAGCGCCGCCCAATCAGTACCGCGACCGTGAGGAAGCGGCCATCCGTCCCCCACTGCAATACAAAAGCAAGGATGGCCCCAAGGGCCACCCTCCAATGCTGGAACCTATTGTCTAGCAAATGGTTATTGCTTGACAGGGTCGATTCGGATCATGCGCCCTTGAAAACGCACGGTTCCGTCAGTCAAGGCAAAAAGAGTATCATCGCGCCCTCGGCCTACGTGCCGACCGGGTTTGAATGGGGTGCCACATTGCCGGACGAGGATGGTGCCGGTGGTGACGAGTTCACCACCATAACGCTTTACGCCTCGAAACTGAGGGTTGCTGTCACGACCATTTCGAGTGGCACCCTGGCCTTTTTTGTGTGCCATATGTTGTTCTCCAACTTATTGATATTCAATCACTTGTAATCCAAACGGGAACTCGCAAGCAACTACCGCATAGCCCACTCGAACCCAGTCCTGATCGGGGCGGCACGCTTTCGAGATTCCAGGTCTCCAGGCATATCATACTTGATCGCCAGCGTTTTGCGAAGGGCAAAGGACTGAAGATTCTGCACGTTTTGCGGCAGGCCCGGGTCGAATGCCGGGTTGGGCACCCGAATGACTTCGCCCGAAAGCCCCGCCACGTAAATCACAAAGCTGCTTGCATCCAGATGGAAGCTGCGGAAGATTGCCACCGAGGTCCGCGCATTGTCAGCCCCCTGCAACAACTTGCCACTGGCTTTGAGCGGCCTGACCAGGAACGGGTGCAGCTTGCTGTGACGCTTATGGATGGCATCGAAGACCGCTGGGCTGACGTTGTCTCCACTGTGGATCAATTCGAGGCGATCGGTCACCAGCTCGAACTGCGGATAAAAGAAAACCTCACGCCCGGTCTCATTTGCGGCTGTATAGAGCAAGTACCAGAAAGTGGTGGGGCTGTGCTCGCCGGGCAAAACGACGTCGATGCGAGCCGGATCGTGAAACTCGAACTTGAGTTGCCAACTCGCAGGAGCCAGACTGGGCTTGGGGGCTGCAACAGCAGCCGAAAGGCTCACCACGAACACAACCAGCACCCGCAACGACAACAACATGCGTAACAGTTCTGCCATCATAATTGCGTAGTATCCCGGCGAACCCACCTTCTGTCAATCCAAGCGAAATTTGATCAGTGCCGCGACCATAGGGCGGGTTCCACCCGCCACGTGATGCCACAACGGCGGGTAAAACCGCCCTACTAAATCACCACGAAACACGCAGGGAATGGAGAAAATGGAAAATTGAAAATGAAAAATGGAAAATGGGGGGATGGGAGACGTGATG
>JAGLWJ010000106.1 GCA_023133475.1 Phycisphaerae bacterium
CGGCGGGTGGCCATCCGATCAATACCGCAATCGAGTGGAATTCTTGCCATTTTTGCGAAAATCGTGCAAAATACGCGGCGATTCTTGACGATGGGTGTAAGATAGAGAGCATTGGAACAAGTTTATTCCACGAAAGACGCAAGAATGCTGATCGAGTTTAGTGTTGAGAACTTTCTTTCCTTCAGGGAGCGGATCACGCTGAGCATGGTCCGGGCAGCAAGCGACCGCTCAAGCCCCGAGAATGTCATAGAATCCGCCCAGGGAACGAAGTTGAATCTGCTGAGAAGCGTAGCCTTGTATGGGCCGAATGCGTCCGGGAAAAGCAATTTACTCAATGCTCTCAGGTTCATGAATTGGTTTGTTTGCAACTCGTCGCGTAACGGCGTCGCGGACGGCAAGATCGGGGTCGTGCCGTTCAAGCTGGATGAGGCATGCCTGTCAAAACCAAGCACCTTCGAGATCGTTTTCCTTCAGAAAGGCGTCCGCTATGTATATGGTTTCTCTGTCGATTCCAAACTTGTCCGAGAGGAATGGCTGAGCAGTTATCCGCGAGGGCAACAGCGGGTGCTGTTCAATCGCGGCATCAACGACGAAACCGGCAAACCGGATTACTATTTCGGGCCAAGCTGGGAAGGCCCGAAGAGGCAGCTTACAGAGTTGACCAGACCTAACGCCCTGCTGATCTCGGTAGGGGCGCAGTTCAACCAGAAGATCGCCCAGGCGGTGCATAGCTGGTTTTCGCAATGTCTCAGGACTGTGTCATGGTTTCCAACCATGGGTTCCGAATGTGCATTCACCTGCGAGGAGGCGCACGAGAAACCGGCGTTGCGCGGTGAGATTCTGCAATACTGGAGGATGGCTGATCCCGGAATCGAAGACTTTGTCGTTGAAGCTGTGCCCCTGCAGGAAAACATCGCCGTTTCACATCTGCCTGACACCGTGAAACGATCTCTATTAGAGGCTATTTCGCACGCAGAAACTCTTTCGTGTGAAGTTCGCGCGTTCAAAATCAACGCCATGCACACCGGTATCGACAAGAGGGGTAAAGCCGGCACAATCCGCTTCGATTTCGATGAGGAGTCCGACGGAACGCAGAAGCTCTTCGCCTTGGCTGGGCCGTGGAGATATGTACTGGAGCACGGATGCGTTGTGGTGGTCGATGAATTGGACGCTCGCCTGCATCCGCTTTTGACCAGATGGCTTATTCAGCTATTCCACAGGGCGGAAACCAATCCACACGGGGCACAACTGATCTTCGCGACACACGATGCCAGCCTGCTTGAACGTCGGCCGCAGGGGCAGCCTCTGTTCCGTCGCGATCAGATTTGGTTTACGGAAAAGGGCGCTCGTGGTGGAACCTCGTTATATTCCTTGTGGGATTTTTGCAAGCCGCCGCGTAAAGAGGAGAACATCCGACTGGGTTATTTGGCTGGGCGATATGGTGCCGTTCCGTTTACAGAGAGCCCAGTCGAATGAGCCGTGGAAAACGCGGGAAAGTAAGATCAAAAAATTCGCAATCGCTCGCGCGAAGAAGACCCACCCGCACACCCAAAACACGGATTCTTATTGTTTGCGAGGGGGCGGAAACAGAACCACGCTATTTCAAGCATTTCCGCACTGAGCGACGATTAAGTAAGGAACTGTTTTGTATAATCGGTGGCGACCAATGCGGGGCGCACCCAAAGAGCATAGTCGACTACGCCAAAAAACTCATGCGCGAAGCTCGTCAAGACAAGTTTGCTTTTGACCACGTCTGGTGTGTGTTCGATCGAGATCAGCACGAGAATATCGGCAGAGCCTTCGATCAGGCCAAGGCGAATCGGTTTAAGCTTGCTTTCTCGAACCCCTGCTTTGAATTATGGTATTTGCTGCATTTTCAGGATCAAAGTGCGCATATTGAAAGGGACGAAATCCGCAGCCGGTTGAGGCACTACATTTGCGATTATGTCAAGTCCGCAGATGTTTATGATACTCTCAGAGACCATCAGGCCAAGGCAATTAAGCGTGCCAAGGACTTGCGAAAACAGCATGCCGGCGATGAAGCAATCCCACCAAACCCTTCGACAACAGTAGATAAGTTGGTCCAATTCCTAAACGAGCTTGATACGGGGAAGCTACCAACGCAATCTTGTTGAGATGCACGCCGAGGGGGACACGAGTAGTTCATCCGAGCGTGCCCCCCACGGCTAAAGCCATGGGCCACCCAGTCATGTCGTCTTGCAAACCCGCGCCCCCACCAGAACGAGCAGATACAACACACCCGCCAGGGCTATGGTGGTTGCCCCCGCCGGCAGGTTCGGCTGGTAACTGATCACCAACCCGCCGGTGGTCACGGCGATGCTGATGCCCGTAGCCAGCACCATGACCTTCCACAGGCGGGTGGCAAAGCGGCCTGCAATCGCAACCGGAAGCGTCAACAGGGCAATGACCATCACCAACCCCACCACGGTCACCAAAACAACCACGGTCAAAGCCGTCATGCACAGCAGCAGCAAAAAGTAAAACTCCACCGATAGGCCGCGGAGGCGGGCAAACTCCTCGTCAAAGCAAACCGCCAGCAGCTTGTTGTAGAACAACACGCCGATACCAACAACCAGCAGGTCCAAAGCCCCGATCAGGTACAGGTCCTTGCCCGAGACCAGCAGAATGTTCCCAAACAGATAGCTCATAAGGTTTTCGCGGTATCCCGGCGTGGCGTGGATGAACAGGATGCCCACCGCCATGCCAATCGCCCACAGGGCGCTGATCACTGTGTCTTCGCGTTCTTTGGACCGCAGGATGACCCACCCGATAATCATCGCCGCCACCAAAGCCGCCGCCACCGCTCCGTGCAACGGGCTTAGCCACGTCCACTGATACACTTCGTGGAGATAGCCGGCGATCCCCATGCCGCCCAGCGTGCAGTGAGCCACACCACCAGCCACATAGGTAATGCGTCGTGCCACCACGTAGCTACCCACCACCCCGCATGCAACGCTGGCGAAAATTCCTGCCAGCAGGGCATGTTGCAAAAAGCTGTTCTTCGCCACAGCGTCGAGAAACTCGATCACGAAAGGGCTCCTGAGGGAAGTAGGGCGGGTTCCACCCGCCACACCATGCCGGGAAGGCGGGTAGAACCCGCCCTACAAGGCTTGTCGTCGCTAACCTGCATGTGCATACAACGACGATGTCTCCCATCCCCCCATTTTCCATTTTTCATTTTCAATTTTCAATTTTCTCCATTCCCCCCTGGTGGACGATGCGGACTTCCCGCCCGTACATCTCTGCCACACGGCGGTTGCTCAACTCGCTGGTGGGGTGGGTGTGCACGGTGCGATTGACGCATACCACCGTTTTGAAGAAGACAGACACAAAACCGATGTCGTGAGAGACGATGACCACGGTTAGCCGTTGGTTCAAATCACGCAACAAGGCATACAGGTCGTCCTGCACCGTGGGGTCGAGGTGGGCAGTTGGCTCGTCCAACAGCAGCAGTTCCGGCTCACAGGCCAATGCGCGGGCGATGAGCACCCGCCGGCGCTGCCCGCCGGACAAGGCTGAGAACGCCCGATCCCTCACCTTGCCCAACCCCACTTCGTCCAGCACCCGCAGCACCACTGCCTTGTCCGCCCGGCGGTAAGGGCCGACCCCCCTCCCCTTGCCCAGCCGCCCCATGAGCACCACGTCCATGACGCTGACCGGGAACTGCGGATCAAGCTGAACGTGCTGCGGCATATAACCAATACGCCGGCAGGCATAATGAGCGGGATGCCCCAAAACCTCGACACTACCCTGCTGCGGTTTGATCAGCCCCAACACGAGCTTCAACAAGGTGGTCTTGCCGCCGCCGTTCGGGCCTATCACGCACACGAAGTCACGCTCGGGGATGGCCAGGTTGACGTGCTCCACCACGGGTGGGCCGTCGTAGGTAAAGGATACGTCACTTAACCGAATGGCTGCCTCATCCGCCATCCGCAGAGCCCTCCGAGACAGCCGCGCCGGGGTCAGCCGACGGGGCGGTGGTGGGAGCGTCAGCCAACGCTCTTTTAACCACCGCAGCCTTGTTCAAAAGATTGTCGATGTAGTCCTCCGCGAGCGGGTCAATCGCCACCACCGCACCACCAATCTCGCGGGCGATGACCTCGGCGTTGCTCCTGTCGAACTGCGGTTGAACAAAAATGAGCTTTACGTTGGCCTGTTTGGCCCGCTTGATCAAGTCCGCCAGTTGCTTGGCGGTAGGCTGCTTGCCGCCGGACTCTATCGCCACCTGCCGCAACTCGTAGGCGTCGGCGAAGTACCCGTAAGCCGGGTGAAACACGAAGAACTCCCGCCCGCGAAGCGGTGCCAACGCAGCGGCAATTTCGGCGTCAGCCCGGTCCAGGTCCGCCTCAAACGCCCGGCAATTCCTCTCGTAATGTTCCCGGTGATCCGGGTCCAGGCGGCACAGTTCCGCACAAATGGTTTGGGCCTGTTTCTTCACCAGGCGCGGGTTCATCCAACTGTGCGGGTCCGGTTCGCCCGGAGTGTGGGAATGTCCCTGGTAATCGCCGTGGTGGTTCGGGTCATGGCTTAACGGGCGAAGCTCGATCCCCTTGCGGAGGTCCACGATGGGCAAGTTCCTCAGCATCGCACCGATCTTGACCACCACCTGCTTCTCGAACGGGACGCCGATCCTGAAATAGGTCTGGGCCGCCGCCAACTCGACCATTTGCTTGGGGGCCAGTTCGTAGGTGGCGGGCGATTGGCCTGGCGGCAGCAGCACCGACACTTGCACACGTTCGCCGCCGACTCGCTGCACGAAGTGCTTCTGTGGCGGTATGCTCACGAAAACACGAATCGGGCCTTCACCAGGCCCAGTTGTGTCGGTCGATCGGCGACACGCCCCCACCACCAATAACATCATCAACAACCAAAGCCAGGTTGCCTTTTTCAGTTTGGTGCAAGTACGCCAGGCATCGTCATTTGAGC
>JAGLWJ010000107.1 GCA_023133475.1 Phycisphaerae bacterium
ACTTTATCGACAGCCCCTTTAGCGGTGGGGGACGCGAACACCTGACACAATTTCACCCCTACGCTACAGGCTTTTTTGACGATCTCTTCGCATCTTCCACCGGCGGGACGCCGGTGCCACCGACTTTGGACCTTGGACTTTGGACTTTGGACCTTGGACTCGTCGTGCACCCATTGCTGATAGCTGATAGCTGATAGCTGATAGCTATTTGACACAATTGCTTTGCCGGTCGTAGGATATGTATCTTGACGATGACTCGACGTGGGGGCTGAGCTTTATGCTGCATGATCTGATCTCTGAAGTGCAGGCTTTCGGCGCCGGCAGTGTTTTACTGCTCGGCGACCTGATTCTCGACCGTTATCTGCACGGCGACGCGGAGCGGATCAGCCCCGAGGCGCCCGTGCCGATTCTGCGGGTGGTGAGCAACACCGAAGCCCTGGGCGGCAGTGCCAACGTGGCAGCCTGCCTGCGAGCCTTGGGCATCGAGGTGCTCTGCTGCGGTGTGGTCGGCACGGATCACCATGGCGATCGGGTGTTGGGCCTGCTGGAGGAGTTGGGGGTCGGTCATGAGGGGGTTCTGCGTTGCCCGGGTCGCCCGACGACAGCCAAGACCCGGCTGGTGGGTTTGGCCCAACATCGCCATAGACAGCAGTTGATGCGGCTTGACGAAGAGACCACGGCTCCGCTTGACGAGGCGGAGATGGGGCGGGTTCGCACATATATCGAGTCGGTGGTGTCCCATGTCCGGGCTATCTGTATCGAGGACTACGACAAGGGCGTGGTCAGCAGGCCTCTGGTGGAGTGGGTCGTACGGGTGGCGGCAGAGCACGGGGTGCCGGTTCTGGTGGACCCCGCCCGCCTGGATGACTACAGCCGCTATGCCGGCGCCACCCTGCTTACCCCCAACCGCAACGAGTTGAGCATGGCGACAGGAACCCAATGCAACTCGATCGAGCAGGCTGCCGAGGCAGCTCAGCGGTTGCGGGAAACGCTGGCGGTTGATGCCATAGTCGTGACCCTGGACCGGGACGGTGCGGTGTTGGTGGAGAAGGGACGCCCCTGGGTCCACGTTCCCACACGCCCGCGGAGCGTGTATGACAACACCGGAGCCGGTGACGCGGTGCTGGCGATGCTGGCGGCTGCGGTGGCGGCAGGTGTCGATTTGCCCGATGCGGTTCGGCTGGCCAACGTAGCCGGTGGGCTGGAGGTTGAGAAATTCGGCTGTGTGCCCATCACCCGCGACGAAGTTCTGGCGGACTTACGCCTGACCCACGATCGCCAGCAGGGCAAGCGGCGTTCGTTGGAGGAACTGCACGCCGAGTTGCAACTACGCCAGGATCGCGGTGCGACTGTCGTATTCACCAACGGCTGCTACGACCTTTTGCACGTCGGGCACGTGGACTTCCTGCAACGGTGTCGTGATCTTGGCTCGGTGCTGGTGGTAGGCCTGAACACCGACGCCAGCGTGCGTCGTCAGAACAAGGGAGCAGGCCGCCCGCTCAACGGGGAGTTGGACCGGGCCAAGGTGCTCGGGGCGTTGGAGTGCGTGGATTACGTGGTGCTGTTCGACGATCCGACCCCGCTCAAGCTGATCGAGCGGATCAAACCCGACGTTCTGGTGAAAGGGGAGGACTGGGCTTCGAAGGGTGTCGTCGGGCGCGAGTTTGTCGAGGCTCACGGTGGGCGGGTGGTGCTGCTTCCGTTGGTGGAAGGGTACAGCACGACGGCTTTGGTCGAGCGCATCCGCAACGAATCGAGGCAGTTATAATGAGTGATCTTCTGGCATCGATTGACGAACATCTTGCGGCGGTCGAGTCGCTGAAGGGTGATGCGCCGATTATCCGGCGAGTGGCGGAGCGGATCGTCGAGATTATCCGGGACGGCGGCACGGTGTATGTTCTGGGCAATGGCGGAAGTGCCGCCGATGCACAGCACATCGCCGCCGAGTTGCAAGGCCGATTCAAGCGGGATCGGCGGGCTTTGCCGGTGGTGGCTTTGACCACGGACACATCGATCCTGACGGCGGTGGCCAACGATCTCGGGGCGGACTATGTCTTCGTTCGGCAGGTTGAAGCCCTGGTGGGTGCTCAGGATGGGTTATGGGTGCTGAGCGTCTCGGGCACTTCGCCGAACGTGGTGGCGGCGGTGGAGTTGGCCCGGCAGCGGGGGGCGTGTGTGTTGGGGTTCACGGGGCGCAGCGGAGGCCGGTTGGTCGATTTCTGCAACGAGTGCTTGTGTGCAGACCATGCCGCCAGCGACCGTGTCCAGGAGGTTCACGAGTTAGCCTACCACCTGGTATGCGAAATGGTCGAGGAAGCATTCGCGTAAGCCCTGTAGGGTGGGTGGAGCTTCGCGAAGCGAAGCGGAACCCACCGCACCGGCAAGGGTAGGGCGGGTTTTACCCGCCGTCCCACGTCAAGAAACCGCCCCACGCCAAGAAGGCGGGTAAAACCCACCCTACAATTCTACACACCAACTCCTGCCGAAAATGAGAAGTTATTTTTGCGTCGGCCCTTAGTCCGCGGTGTGCTGGAGAACGACCTCGGATTGGCATTGAGCCCCGAAAAGACGTACATTACAGCCTATGGAAAAGGGTATGAATTCCCGGGTTTCTTTTTGTCGTCTCGTTCCCGGTATATGCGTGAATCGAGTTATCAGGGTTGACAATGCACTAAGGAGGTTTTTCAATGTCGCGGGAGCGTACCCGACGCGAGTTTTTCACGCAGGTTGGCGTTGCCGCCGCTGGGGTAGCGTTGTCCCAAGCACCACTTCCGGCTTTCGGCGGGGAGGAGGAGGCAAAACCGTCCGCGCGTGTGGCCATTGCCCGTGACGAAGCCCTGACCCGCGGACGAGTGGAAGAGCATGGCAAGCTGCTGCAAAAGCTGCTCGACGCCTCCATGCAAAAACTGACCCAAGCCCCGGATGCCACAACGGCTTGGCGCAAGCTGTTCAACCGTAAGGATCGCGTGGGCATCAAGGTAAACACGCTCGGGCTGTCCACTCAGCCGGCGGTTGTCGATGCGGTTGTATCCGGGTTGCTGAAGGCTGATCTGCCCCCGGAGAATATCGTCATCTGGGACCGCTTCGACGTCGAGTTAGCCGCGGCGGGTTTCAAGCTGAACCGCTCCAGCCGTGGGGTGCAATGTTATGGGACCGACGCGGAGCGAATCGGCAACGGCTATCAGAAGCAGATCGAATCAAACGGGCGGATCGGGTCCTGTTTCTCGCGCATCGTGGCTGAGCAGGTTGACACGCTGATCTGTGTGCCGGTGCTCAAGGACCACAATCTGGCGGGTGTGTCGCTGGGCATGAAGAACTTCTACGGGGCGATCCACAATCCCAACAAGTACCACGATCACAACTGCGATCCTTACATAGCTGACGTGGTGTCGCATCGTTTCATCGCTCCCAAGTGGCGGCTGACGGTGTGTGACGCGACTCGCGCCCAGTGCCACGCGGGTCCTGGCAAGCATCCGGGTTTCCGTTGGTTGTTTGGCGGGTTGATCGTCAGCCGGGATTTCGTGGCTGCCGACGCGGTAGCCGCCGACCTGTTGGCTGACAAGCGTCGGGCGGAGGGGCTCAAGACGCTGGCGGAGGAGAAGCGCCCGCCGAAACACATCGCAACGGCAGGCGCGCGTAACCTGGGTGAAGCCGACCTGAACAGGATCGAGCAAATCGAGATATGAGGCAAAGAATCCCCGTGAATCGCATAGAATCCTGTAGCACAAATTGACACATTGTGCTTCATGGGTTATAATTTGTAGGAATGGCTGGTCGAATCACAATGAATGTCTCTCTCACCCCCGAGCTTGAGCAACTGGTCGTAGCCAAGGTCGCCAGTGGCCGGTATCAGTCCGCGAGTGAGGTTTTCCGTGAAGCGCTGCGTCTGCTCGAAGAGCAAGACCGTCTGCGTGAAATGCGGTTTGAAGAGGTCCGCAAACAGATCGCCGTCGGCCTGGAGCAGGCTAAGCGCGGCGAGCTCGTCGACGGCGAACAGGTGTTTGAGAAACTCAAGGAACGTAGCCGACGCCGGCGATAGAATCCCGAATGAGCCGATACGTTCTCACGCCCGCGGCAGAGTTGGACCTTGGTGAGATTGAGGCGTATCTTTCCCAGCAAAGCCAGGACTCAACCAGCCGCGTACTGACTCAGCTTCACACCGCCATGCTACGACTGGCAGAGATGCCCGGTCTTGGCCATCTTCGGCAAGACTTGGCCGGTGAGGCACTCCGTTTCTGGACGGTTTATTCGTATCTGATCGTATATCGACCTGATACGAAACCGTTGCAGATCATTCGAGTACTACATGGTGCGCGTGATGTCAAAGCAATTCTTGATCGACAATGAACAGAACTCTTGGTGTCAGAGCGCATTTGTCATTAGCGAGCGTCATCTCCAATTCCCGCACCGTACCGCCAAGGTTCTGGGCGTTGGGTGGCATGGTCAAGGGGCACCCACCTCCCTGAAAAGAGTTGATCGCCCACTCCCGCCACCACCCCTACGGCTGTCGCAAGCGAAGCGGCATAGGCCATTTCTTCCTGATGGACCGCCCGCCGGCTGAGCAGGTGTACAAATTCGTTCCTGCTCGGTGGGTTCCACCTCGCTCCGCGAGGTGGAACCCACCCTACGCCCTTGGGCGAGTTGGGGAAGCAGGCAAGATGCCTGCGCTACAAACACCGGCTATTGATGCACGCCGATCAAGGGCTTGACCGGTTGACTCGGCGGCAAAGCCAGGATCGAGATGTCACAATCGAGGCACTCGATCCATAAGGAATCACGTAGGATCAGGTCCACGTTCACGGGAGTTGTGCCGCTCACCAGAACATTGCAGGCGATGGCTTTGTACCAGACTCCGTTCACCCGGATGCGAGCTGACATGTTGTATCGGCCGGTCGGCAAAAATATCCGGTAATATCCCGACAGATCGGTCCGGGCGGTGTAGGTATCCGGGTGACAGACTCTCTTGGCAGTCACCTCGACATACGATGCGGTTTCGAGCGGGTTCCCGCAGTTCCAAAAGATCGTGCCGGTGATCGAGGACTGTGCCAGCACCGCCACGCTTGGCTTTTTGGCGATCGGCTGTTGGGTCTCGTCATCTCCCACGGTGGTTGCGGGGGGGAGTGGGGCACGATTGGGGCATTGCGGGCATATATACCACGTGCCATTGACCTGAAGCGTGAGGTCAACAGTAACCGGATTGCAACCGTCGTAGTCTATGGGGCAAATATTTCTGGCATAGTTGGTGCAGACGACACGTCGCTTGGCGATTATCTCGTACGAAGTCGCCGGCAAACCGTTGAAGTGGTAGTGGCCGTCCGCGTCGGTTGTGGTGGTCCAGGTGCCGGAGCAGTTCAGGTCTCGGGCAGTCATCGCCACGTATGGTGCCGGCTCGCCGTTAGGCCAGTAAATCGTCCCCGAAATCGAGGGCGATGGGGGAATAAGGAACATGGCTGACACACCGTCCACGTAGAAGTCCCCTTGGCCGTCACTGTCCGCCGAGAAGCTGATGTGGGTCACCGAACTGGAGGCGTATCCGCTATACTTGGGGACATTATTCGCCACCAGGGCATTGTCCACATACACATCGTAGCTTCCACCCTCGATGTCCAACACGATCTTGACGACATACCAAGTGTCGTAAGACAAACCCGTAGCCACGGAGGTCCACCGTTCCGTATCGCGATAGTCCTGGCTTGAGGAGGTTCTGGCTCTTATCTGCAGATCGCCCCCCGTCTCGGGCGACGGGTCGTAGAAGGCCATAAAGACGAAGCGCTCGTTACTGGTGCCCACGGGCGGGTTGTTGGTCGAGACGCTGTCATCGCCGATGTAGATCAAGCCGGTGCGGTCGTAGGTCCGGGTGTCGGCGATCCTGTCAACGTAGATGTCGAACGAGACCGACATGAAATCATCCTGGGCGGTGGTGAACTCCTGAGCCAGATACGCATTGTGGGCAATGCCATAGTTTAGCAGGGCAGCCTTCTTGGCGTCATTGCCGCCGATGTCATTGGTGTCGAGAGTCAGCAGCGTGGGATCATCCTCACGGCTCTCATACCAACCCTCGTCGTTGTTCAGGTCTCTCAGTTCCTCACTGTTTTCGCTGTCGTTAAAGGCACAGTCTATCAGCAACGGCGGCCGGTTGTAGGCGTTGTATCCACCTAAGTTGATCACCCGGCGGGCGGACAGATCGACCAGTTCATAATCATAATGATTCATCGACTCCCAATTCCCAGGGTATCTGGTTGGATACTCCGAGGCGGCTGCGCCACAACCGCACCCGAGCAGATAATACAGAGGGTGGGTCCCGTTGGTGTCCCTGCGAAATGCCCAGAGATTCTCTCCGTTGCTCAGCAGGAAGTTCAGAGAGGTGGGGTTATTGATATATGTGGGATGGGTTCTTATCGCGGTAATCGCGGCATACGCCCCGGCAATAACATTCCAGCCTTGTTCCTCTATTTCCTGCATGAGTAACAGGAAGTAAAGCTCGGAATCGACGACATTCCAATCGGGGCAGATGCCGTTTTCCAGGCATTCCTCCAACCCGGAACAGTTTGGCGGATTGGCTGCGTAGTAGTCATAATCGAGCAGGCCTCCGTTGCCGTTGTGGTAAGGCCCCCACAGCATGTTGCGGTTGACGCCGCCGTTTTGTGCGAAAGTCCAGGTCTGGCGATGCTGGGTCCGGTAGAACGGGTGCGGGTTGCGCACGTCATCCCCATGGCAGCCGGAGGTGCCATTCCTCACGTGCGCCACGGTGATGTATGGTTGAGGGTCGCTGAGGTTTTCCACCACGAAATCGGTATACTCTTGGGAATCGTCTGCTCTGCCCGCTCCTCGCCCGTACACGGGTTCGTCTCCCGGGAAAAGATAGTAGGCGATGCCCCATCCGTCATCGTTAGTTTGCGGGGATCTGCTGAGGCACCTCAAAGAGCGGGGGAAATCGCATGTATAACTGCACTGTGGATCGTCGCCCCAGAGATGGTCATACAACGACACCCCGAGCATATCCGGCTCCCATGCCCCGTACATTCTGCAATTGTGGTCCTCGGGCGTGGGGAGTATCCACGGCGCAACCGGCACACCGGCTTGAACGCCGGTTGCAAGAACGACCAAGAGGAGCACAACAGAGGACAGGGTCAACTGCTCAGGAAAACCTGCCCGTGTTTGCCGTCTGCCACCTACCGTTTGATTCACCACCATCATTACTGCTCCTGAAAATGTAAACCACTGAAAACCCCATATCGCGCATGAGCAAAGGGGGAACATATCAATCACCCCGCTTTGCACGTCGTACACCCCAACTGAACACCTTCATAATACACTTTACCGCCGTGGTGTCAATCAATGAGGCATGAGGCAAGAGGCAAGAGGCAAGAGGCAAGAGTTGTAGGGCGGGTTCCACCTGCCACACCATGTCGGGAAGGCGGGTAGAACCCGCCCTACGACTGTGATTGCGCCGTTTTCTCAGCTTTTCACGCTCCTTTTCTACGCGCTCCTCTTCTACACGCTCCCCTTCGGGTCGCCGCTAAACGTTGCGGACTTGTCGCCGCTAAACGTTGCGGACTTGTCGCCGCTAAACGCTGCGGACTTGTCGCCGCTAAA
>JAGLWJ010000108.1 GCA_023133475.1 Phycisphaerae bacterium
GTCCAAAGTCAGAAATCAACGGGACCTTGGACCTTGGACCTTGGACTTTGGACTTATCAGCCGGCGCGGTGGGTTGCGTCGGTTTCGCCGGCCGATACACTCTGCCGCATGTTTGCCCTCGTGCTCATTACCAGCGCCGTCGCATTCAGCGCCCCGTCGGATGGCGGTGTGCAGCGCGTCGAATTGGTGAACGGCTACTATCTGTACGCTCGCCCAGCCGAGCTGAAACCGGATATTCCCTTACCGTTGATCTTCTGCCTGCACGGCACCGAGACCAATGCCGGGGATATTTTGCGGTTCTGGCGTTCGCTCTCGGCGGATTTGCCGTTTGTCTTGGTTGCCCCGCAGGGTTCGCGGGCGGGTTGGCGGGCGTCGGACCTGCCGCTCCTCCGCGAGGCGCTCGGGCACGTGCGTCGCAACGTGGTTTTCGATCCCCGGCGGGTGCTGCTGACCGGTCATTCTGCCGGGGGGGCGATGGCTTTTCGCCTGCTCTATGTCGAGGGTTTCCCTGCTACGGCGGCGGCGGTGACCGCCAACTACCTGCCGCCGAACATTACAAGTGAGCAGGCCCGCAAACGTGCGGATGTTCCGGTCTTCTATGCCGTGGGTGTCCGTGACCCAAATCGAACGCGGATGCGCCAAGGGGCGGCTCTGCTCCGTGAAGCCGGAGTGCAGCTTACCATGCGTCGCCCTCGGATCGGGCACGTTCTGGACCGTGGTGTAGGGCAGGAGGCTTTGGGCTGGTTCGAGCAACTCTGTCGAGAGCACATTCAGTCCTGGATCGAGCAGGCCTGCGATTACAAGGGTTCTCCCGGGTCCACCGGGCTTTTGGCGGTGGGCCTGGAACGGGTTCTGGATAACTCGCCCGCCCATTTTCCGGATCAGATACCCCAGGTGCGTCAGGCTTTGGGGCGGCTGGAAGCACCCGGTCGGCGTATGCTTACCCAGGCTCATGAACTGAGCGAGTTACACAAGTATGCCGAGGCTTATGGGCTTTACGTGCGGGTGGAGCGTGACTATCAGCCGGCTTTGCTGGCGGAGGCGGCTCGGAATTGCCGCCTGAAGCTGGAGCGTGATCCGCGTGCAGCAGCCGACATCGCCGCACCCCGACGTGAGCAGGAGGCAAAAGCCTTGTTGCTGTGGGCGTCCATCGAGCAGGCTCTTGCCAACTCGGACCAAAAGACAGCCAGGCACGCTTGCCGCGAGTTGCTCGCCAGGTATCCGCATTCCAGCAAAGCCGGTGCGGCTCGCCGCCTGCTCGAGGATTTTCAACCAGATGGCAACTAACCTGAATGGTTCCCGGCAGCCAAGAAGGCGGGTGGAACCCGCCCTACGATTGCGTTCAAGGATACAGGCTAAAACATGCTGCACATTTACTGCACCAATGACCCCATGTTCGCACAAAACGGACGGGTGATTCACTCCGACGATTCGAAGGATTGCTGGATCATCGACCCCGGCCTCCCTCCGGAAGCCGACGAGATGGCCCGGTACATCACGAAGAACAACCTTTCGCTGACGATGGTGATCCTTACCCATGCCCATGCGGACCATTGTGCCGGTCTGGACAACGTGCGTGCCGCCTTTCCGGCTGCCGAGGTGTATCTCAGCCGAGAGGAGCACCCGTTCCTGACCGACGCCGCGAAGAATCTCTCAGCCCCCTTCGGCTGCCCGTACGCCGTTTCCGCTGATGGGGTCGAGGACCTGGTTGACGGTGCGCTTCTTCGCCTGGGGGGCACCGAGTGGCAGGTGTTGGACACTTCGGGGCACTCGCCGGGAGGGCGGTCGATATACTGCGCGGTGGAAAGAACCGTGATCGTCGGGGACGCGCTCTTTGCCGGCAGCATCGGGCGTACTGATTTCCCCTACAGCGATCACCGGCGGCTAATTTGCAATCTCACCGAAAAGCTGCTGGCTTTGCCTGACGACACCCGTGTGTTGAGCGGGCACGGCCCCGACACAACAATCGGCATCGAGCGTCGCACCAACCCCTACATAGGCATGTAGGGCGGGTTCCACCCGCCGTGCGATGCTTCAGTTACTACGCGCTCCCCTTCGGGTCGCCGCTA
>JAGLWJ010000109.1 GCA_023133475.1 Phycisphaerae bacterium
TTTTCATTTTCAATTTTCAATTTTTTCCATTCTCCATTCATCACGTCCCGCATTGCCGGTCATGCACTCGTTTGATAGACTGTGCCGCTTCGGCGAGTGGTGTGGTTACAGCTTTGCGTAGCTATCCCCAGCCCCAAGGATGGTTTCAACCGCGGAGATTACTGATGAGCAATATCGATCTGGTCAAGAAGGCTTATGAGAAGCTGAGCGAACGTGTGGAAATGGGTCGCAAGCTGTTTGGCCGACCGCTGACCCTGGCGGAGAAGATTCTGGTCGGGCATCTCGACTCGATGGGCATCCCCACGCCAGAGCGGCAGAAGACCACCGTGGAACTGCGCCCGGACCGGGTGGCTATGCAGGACGCCACTGCCCAGATGGCGGTTTTGCAATTCATGCAGTCGGGCATCCCGCGAGTGCGGGTCCCCAGCACCATCCACTGCGACCATCTGATCCGTGCCCACAAGGGCGTCGAGACGGACCTGCCCGTCGCCTGCGATGAAAACGCGGAAGTCTACAACTTCCTCAAGACCACCGGAGCCAAGTACGGCATCGGCTTTTGGAAACCGGGCGCGGGCATCATTCACCAGATCGTGCTGGAGAACTATGCCTTTCCGGGTGGGCTGATGATCGGAACCGACTCGCATACGCCCAATGCCGGCGGTTTGGGCATGATCGCCGTGGGGGTGGGCGGGGCTGACGCCGTGGACGTGATGGTCGGGGAGCCGTGGAACCTGCTCTGGCCCGGAGCCATCGGCGTCCGGCTGACCGGCGAACTGTCCGGGTGGGCCTCGCCCAAGGACATCATCCTCAAGTTGATGGACATCCTGACGGTCAAGGGCGGGACCAACTGCATCCTGGAGTTCTTCGGGCCCGGTGCCGCTTCGGTGAGTTGCACGGGCAAAGCCACCACCTGCAATATGGGGGCAGAGCACGGCGCGACCAACTCGGTGTTCCCCTACGACGAGCGGATGGCAGCCTACTTGCAGGCGACGGGGCGGGATGACATTGCCAAACTGGCGGATCAACACCGTGATCTGTTGCAGGCTGACCCGGAAGTTCAAGCCGACCCCGAGAAGTTCTATGATCGTGTAATCGAGATCAACCTGTCGGAGTTGGAGCCGATGATCGCCGGCCCACATACGCCGGACCTGGTACGCCCGATCTCGCAGATGGCCAAGGATGTGAAGGAAAAGGGCTACCCGGACAAATTGACTTACGGGTTGATCGGCAGTTGCACGAACGCCTCGTATGAGGACATGGGCCGATCCGCGTCTTTGGCGAAGCAGGCTCAAAAGGCGGGGATCAAGTTTGCCGCTCCGCTGTTGGTGACGCCCGGCTCGGACCAGGTGCACGACACCATCGCCCGCGATGGGCAGATGGAAACGCTGACTTCAGCCGGTGCGACGGTGTTGGCCAACGCCTGTGGGCCTTGCATAGGCCAGTGGCAGAGGGACGATGCGGCGGCTGGAACACACAACTCGATTATCAACAGCTACAACCGCAACTTCGCCCGCCGCAACGACGGAAATCCCGACACGCTGTCATTCATCGCCAGCCCGGAGACTGTCACCGCGTTGTCGTTGGCTGGGCGGCTTAGTTTTAACCCGCTCACCGACGAGTTGGAGACTCCGGACGGCAAACGGATCAAGCTCGAACCGCCCCAGGCGAACGAACTGCCGCCTGAGGGTTTTGAAGCCGGGTTGGCCGGCTATGAAGAACCGGCGGATGATGGTTCAGCCATCCAGGTTGAGATCGCCCCGGCTTCCGAGCGTTTGCAGAAGCTCGAGCCGTTCGCGGCTTGGGACGGCAAGGACCTGGTGGATTTGCCGTTGTTGTTGCGGGCTTTGGGCAAGTGCACGACGGACCACATTTCGCCGGCAGGCCCATGGCTACGGTTCCGGGGGCACCTTGACAACATCAGCGGCAACATGTTCAACGGAGCCGTCAACCGCTTCACCGAGGAATCCGGGACGGGCAAGAACCTGTTCACCGGTGAGGCAGGGGTGAAGTTCAACGAGATCGCCCGCGATTACAAGAAGCGTGGTGTCGGCTGGGTTGTGGTGGGCGACGAGAATTATGGTGAGGGCTCGTCTCGTGAGCACGCCGCCATGTCGCCGCGTTTTCTCGGTTGCCGGGCGGTCATCGTGCGCGGCTTCGCCCGCATCCACGAGACCAACCTTAAGAAGCAGGGTGTCCTGCCGCTGGTGTTCACCGACCCGGGCGACTACGAAAAGGCCCGGGAGGATGACCGTATTTCGGTCTTGGGCCTGGCGGGCTTGGCT
>JAGLWJ010000011.1 GCA_023133475.1 Phycisphaerae bacterium
ATTGTCGTTGGGTGCACTCCCTTCTTCTCTGCGCTCTCTGCGTCTCTGCGTTCATGAAAAGTAAGAAGGCGGGTGGAACCCGCCCTACACCGCTTCGTGTGATCACAACGAGGATGTTCCCAACCCCCCATTTTCCATTTTTCATTTTCAATTTTCCATTTTCTCCATTCTCACCTCTGCCTGCTATGATACCCGGCGGTTGTATGGATGCTGAAGTGGTTTCAAGAGTTCAGGTGAGTTCATGAAAGAAGTGGCGTACGTCAATGGTGAGTTCCACGACTTGCGGGAGGCCAAGATTTCGATCGAGGATCGCGGATTTCAATTTGCCGACGGGGTCTACGAAGTCATCGTCGCCCCACACCGGCAGCCTTTTCACTTGCAGCAACATTTGGAACGTCTGAAGAAAAGCACGGAAGCAATCGACTTGCCGGTCGACTATGATGCTTTGGACCTGCCCGCAGTGATCCGCGAAGGCCTGCAACGCTGCGACTTCGAGGACAGCATGATCTACTTGCAGATCACCCGCGGCGTCGTGCCACGCGACCACCTCTATCCAGACGCAACCACCCCCACGGTCGTCGCCACCTTCAAAGCCAAACCCGTGTACGACCCAAAACTGCGAAAACGCGGAGTCCATATCGAGACCGCACGGGACATCCGCTGGGAACATTGCCACATCAAGTCCATCGCTCTGCTGGCTAACGTGATGATGAAGAACGCGGCTCGGCAACGCGGGCGTTTCGATGCCATCATTCTCGGGGCTGACCACACTGTACGGGAGACCACTTGCGCCAACGTCTTTCTGCTCAATCACGGTGTGCTGCGAACCCCGCCAGCCGACCAACACATCCTTCACGGCGTGACGCGGCTCTACATTCTCGAGTGTGCTCGTGATCTTCAGATACCCTGCGAGGAGACTTATTTCAAAACGGCGGACTTGTTGGCTGCCGATGAGGTGTTCATCTCCAGCACCACCATTGACATCATGCCGGTTGCCGCCATCGATGACCACCCCATCGGCTCTGGTGCGATGGGAGAATTGACCCTGCGTCTGCTGGAGCGATTTTACCGGGGCATGTGCCCTGTCAAGTCCTGATCTAAAGTTGTCACTTATCGGGTGTGGCCATCTTCTGGGGTCCGGTTGATTTTCCGGTTCAGACTTCAATTGGGCGTTGCATTTCGTGTAACCCGGCAGGGGTGGCCCACCGCTAAAGCGATGGGCCACCCAGCCAATTCTCCATTCTCTGCGTGCTTCACGGTGAATTAGATGCGCTTGCCTCTTGCAAAACTGTGGAATACACTGGGATTAGCTGGTTTATTCGCCGGATTGCTGCTTTATTTGCCGGATATGTGAGCATATGGAACGGTTTGCAAACCTATTGCTGGATGTTTGGCAAGAAGCATGTCGCCACATCGAGATACATGAGTCCACCGCCCGGATCACACCGTTGCTCGGCAAATGCCTGCCCATAGGTATTCTGTTGGTGCGTCGCATCAATCTCCAGCACTCCTGCGTGGAGACGGTGGCGGTGGGCAGTTGTAGTTCTGCGCCCTTGCCCCAATTGGCACGAAGCGTTCGGGCTGCCGAAGAACTGGAACACTTGCTTACCTGGTGCCGACGCGGGGAGCTATTGCGCCTGACTCCAGGCGGAGCCCGGCAAGAGTATCGTTTGTTTGCCCCCGATGGCGTGGAAGGTGAAGTGCTTGTGGGCCCTTTGTGCGGCGACGAGGGGCCGGAGGGGTTTTTGCTCCTGGTTGCCCAACCGCTGCAATCGTTCAGCACGGTGCACTTGGGGGTGGTCAAAGCTCTTCTGGACCCGTTCACCGTTGCCCTGGAAAACGACCGCGCCCTTGCGGAAATGAAGACCCATCGAGAGGCTGCGGAGGCAGATCGGCGTTCGCTTCTGGGTCGGCTGGGGCGCAAGGAAATCAGCGAGGTTATTGTTGGGGCAGATTCCGGTTTGCGACATGTGATGGAGCGTGTTGACTTGGTGGCCTGCTCGGATGTTCCGGTATTGATTCTGGGGGAGACGGGTTCAGGGAAGGAAGTGATCGCCCGGGCTATTCACTCACGTTCGGAGCGGCTCGGTGGCCCGTTTTTGCGGGTGAACTGCGGGGCCATTCCTCCGGAACTGATCGATTCGGAGCTGTTTGGTCACGAGCGTGGCAGCTTTACCGGGGCGGTGGGTATGCGCAAGGGGTGGTTCGAGCGGGCTGATGGGGGCACGTTGTTTCTTGACGAGGTGGGGGAGTTGTCGCCGGCTGCTCAGGTGCGCTTGCTGCGGATTCTCCAGGATGGGACGTTTGAACGAGTTGGAGGTCAGCGCCAACTCAAGGTCGATGTGCGGATCATAGCAGCCACCAATCAGGACTTGCAGAGTATGACAACCACAGGTCGGTTCCGCGACGATTTGTGGTATCGGATTGCGGTTTTCCCCATCCATTTACCCCCTTTGCGTGATCGTCCTGAGGATATGCCGGCGTTGGCTTCGCACTTTGCCCTGCGTGCTTCGAGGCGTTTTGGTTTGCCGGCACTGGCCCCCATGCCGAGGGACATAAACCTGTTGCTTGCGTACTCTTGGCCCGGCAATATCCGTGAGTTGGCAGCCGTCATTGATCGCGCCGCGATTCTGGGCAATGGCAAGTGTTTGGAGATTGACAAGGCTTTGGGAGGCGCGTCTGTCGGGCCTGGTGCACAAGACCGCGGCTTGGGGATAAACGCCGCAGTTCCCGCCTTACATGAGGGGTTTCCAACTCTTGACACCGTGGTGAGCGGGCACATCAAGGCAGCATTGACTGCGAGTCGAGGCTGTATTGAAGGCCCGCGAGGCGCTGCCTGTTTGCTGGGCATCAATCCGCACACCCTACGCGGGCGCATGCGCAAACTGGGCATCGACTGGAAGAAGTTTCGCGGGGTTGGGGCTGACGGATGAAGTAAGCAGTAATACGAGGGGGCAAGTGTAGGGCGGGTTCCACCCGCCGCGTCATGCTGAACGGTTGGAATTGGCGAACAAAGCATCGCCGATTCCACATTTTCCATTTTCCCGTGCTCCACGCTCCCCTTCGGGTCGCCGCTAAACGCTCGCATATGCACACAACGACAATGCTTCCCATCCCCCATTTTGCATTTTGCATTGGCGAGGTCTTGTTCCACAAAAATACCGGCGGTTGGTTATCAGCCAACCGCCGGTGCATTTGAGCATATAACTCGTTCGGCAGCAACGACTACGGATAGATCAGCGTGTCGGTGCTCGCATAGTTGCTCGTCTCATCGCCGAATGCTTCCTCGCCGGGGAACCAGTTATTTGCTTCCCCTGGCCCTACCCAGGCACCCCACATCCGGCCTTCGGGCAAGGCGAGGTTGTCCTGGTCGACCATCTTGGTATAGATGTTGTCGTCATCGACTCCGACGATGGGCTTGCGTTCGAAGGTGGCGTGGCCGTCCTGGAAGAGGACGTTCTGGCCTTCGCCGGCCCCCCGACCGCCGTGGTTGGGCGAGTTGAATCCCCGCCAATCATTCGGGGAGGAGGCGGCAGTCAACTCCTCCGTATCTCCAGGCATGCCATTGTTGGGTCTGGTCTCCGTATAATACGGGCCTTTGTCCGCTATCATACCCATGCGGCTGTCGAGGTTCTCCGACGGGCGGGTATCGTTGGGACCGAATGGAACTTGATAACCGTAGCTTATGTTGCCATAACTAGCGAAGTCATAATGGCGGTCGACTTCCCGAGCGGGATCGGGGGACTCCCCACTGCTTGGGCATATCAACTGCTTCACCTGAACATCGCCGGCACGCACCAGCATCCACAATGCCCGCGTCGGAGATAGCTTCGTGGCCTTATTGTCCGAGGGGGTTTGGGCATCCGGATCATCCTGTCCCTCACCTGTCCCGTAGACCGTTGGATCCCATCCGAGTCCTATGCGGAAACCATAGTCAATCCCTTCCGCCGCAATCGCTTTGGTGTTGAAGGCGGGAACAGGCCAAACCTCCTCGGGGTTGATCATCGGGCTCGAATAGATTTTGCACGACTTACCCAGCCCACTGAGGTTCGACGCGCACACCAGCCGCTTGCTCAATTCACGAGCCTTCGACAAGCTCGGCAGCAGGATGGAGATCAGCAACGCGATGATCGCCACCACCACCAGAAGCTCAATCAGAGTAAAACCTGGAATTCGTTTCCGTGTCACGGAACACCTCCTGTGCACTAAAGCACATTGCCGCTGTCGATATGGAACGAACCACGCCGACGAAACTTAAAGAAACAGATCATGCCAAATACATGCCCACGGCAAATGCCGCTGAACATGCTGCGCCAACCGCGGCTCGATACCATCTCCGACAACGTACAGGCTGAACACCTATCGTCAGCCAACCTATACCTATCTGCCCGTGCTCCGTTCAGCCACGCTGACTAAACGTTGGGCAGACTTATTCGCCCAGATTCCCCAACCAATACTTACGGTAAAACCATCACAGCCACACGACACGTTGCTTCCGTAAACCCTACCCACCCATGCTGGTATCTCGCCCAGTTCATCAGAACCACCAGATACCAGCGCAGACGCGCCGCTTTGCCTTTCGCCAATGGTTTGTTTCAGGCTTGCTCCGTCGAAACTCCTCAAACGTCGAACCCGCAGATACCACAATCCTCGTGGCAAGAGGTCGATTCGGAACCGTCGGAGGGAATGAAAAATATAGAGTGCGGTTTTCGCCGAACTACGAACAATAGATACCGTTCGGACGAATTATAAGTATGTATGTATAACGAATAAAAACAACCCGTAACTCTAGTCTCCGAAACGTTTCTCACCTACACATTGAATGTTATCTGAACCATCGCCCCGTGTCAAACCGTTTTGGGCACAATTCCGCGATGAAAATCCTCACGTGCATTGTAGGGCGGGTTTCACCCGCCTTCTTGGCTAATAAGTCCAAAGTCCCTAGTCCAAAGTCCAAAGTCAGAAACCAACGAGACCTTGGACTTTGGACTTTGGACCTTGGACTCGTTTCTGATTGGTGGGTTCCACCTCGCTCCGCGAGGTTCCACCCACCCTACAATCTCACAGACGATGCCGCACATAATCAATCTGGTGCAACTCGTGGCGCCCCAGCCCGCGGGCGGCTGCCGCGGAAAGGTAAGCAACCTCACCTTGCCGATCCTCAACCTTGCCCAGCCCCTCGCCAAGCCGCACACGATTTAATAATTCAAGCGCAATTGCATCCACTGCCACCGGGTCCACCCCAAGAAGCAGCCCTCCACGCTTGCGGATGTATGGAGGCCGGGCTTCAGGCCCGTTGTCTATTACGATCCGCAGGGCATTGACCACATGCAAACGCAGCTTGCGGCGAATCTGGGGCAGTGCAACGATATCGCCAATATAAGGGGAACACTTGTTGCTGTGGAATCGGGCTGGATGCTTCACTAAAGCATGAGACAGGTTTTTCAAGCAACACGTGATCCCTGCGATATTGTGGTGTTTGAGAAAAGGAATGTTCACGATTGCCGTGACCTGTTCGAGCACCTTGGACAACCGATCCCGAGCTTCGCCGAATTGCACCTCATCCGGCTGCCATTCCCGGCTGGGCGGAGTTGTGCCCAGTTCCCGGTTCAATCTGGAGTGTATCTCGAGTGTCACAAGCTGCCGGGGGTCCCACCCGGAATCGACCAGTGAAGCGACGAGAACTTTAGCCATAGCCTGGGTGGTTTTCAGGCCTTCGGCTCCCGATTGGTTGAACTTGAGCCCGATGACGTCGTCAGGTGTGAGAAGCGACTGCCACGCCTGTTTCTCATTCTCGATACCGGTGACCGCAGCCAACCCGATCCGCAGCATCTGGCGGAGAAGTTCGGGGTGCACGCTCTCCCCCACAATCACATGGTCCGAGCGCACCTCGACGACTTTGGACAGGGGGTCCTCGCGGCGGTCGGGGTGCTTTGCCCACGCCTCACTCAGAGCTTGTGGAATCAACCCCGGCTCAGCCAAGCTCAACGCCGCCGCAACTCCGGTCCCAGCGAGGAAACCCCGCCGAGTCAAGGGTTCGCAGGTGCATTCCGAATTGCGACATCGGCTGCCCATGCTCAAGGCTAATCCGTTGACACAGTGTTGCTTGCCACCTATACCTATCGGATAGTCGCGCGTGGCGGCTTGACCTGGATAGTAAGGTGGGTGGAACCTCGCGCAGCGAGGTGGAACCCACCAACCAGGGACGAGTCCAAAGTCTCGCAGGTTTCTAACTTTGGACCAGTGCTCTGTCGTGATTGATTCGATGGATCACCGACGCATGGGTGGCCCACCGCTTTAGCGGTGGGGGACACGAATACCTGATGCAATTCGCGTCCCCCACGGCTAAAGCCATGGGCCACCCAACCATCAGGCAGTGCGGTGGGTTCCGCTTCGCTCCGCGAAGCTCCACCCACCCTACATGGAACTCTGCGGCTCTGCGTTGATGAACAAGCCGGGCGATGGCCCTGTGAAACATGATGGGGAGGACCATGGACCTCGAAAGCATTCGGAGCGAAGTGAAACGTCGGAATCAAGAGCATCTATTCACTTTCTGGGACGAGTTGAACGCCGAGCAGCAGGCTCAACTTCTTGAGGATATCGCCCGGATCGACCTGGATACGCTCGAGCGTTTGATTCCGACGCACGTCAAATCCTCGCCGGCCACCGCTGTGGGAAGCGTCCCCGAACCAGCCGACGCCTGGCCCGCGCGACCGAAGCCGTCTCAGGAGACCAAGTACGCCGAGGCTTTGGCGCTGGGGCAGAAACTGATTGCCGAGGGAAAAGTTGCGACGATGGTTGTGGCGGGCGGGCAGGGAACGCGCCTGGGATTTGACCGCCCCAAGGGTGAGTTTGCCATCTCGCCGGTGATGAACAAACCGCTATTCCGGCTGTTCGCCGAAGCCGTCCTGGCAACCGGCGAACGGTATGGGCGCCCGACTCCCTGGTACGTCATGACCGGCCCGACAACGGATCAGCCGACCCGTGAATACTTCGCCAAACAAGACTACTTCGGGCTACCGCCGGAGGACGTGTTCTTTTTCTGCCAGGGCGTCATGCCCGCCGTTGACCACGCCGGAAGGATTCTGCTTGACCAGAAGCATCGGGTGGCGCTTTCGCCCAATGGTCACGGTGGATGTCTGTTGGCATTGTCCACCAGCGGGGCTTTGGACGATATGCGTCGGCGTGGGATCGAGGTGGTCAGCTACTTTCAGGTGGACAACCCGTTGGCCTCCCCGGTCGATCCCCTGTTTATGGGCTTGCACGCTTTGACCGAGGCCCAGATGTCTGCCATCGCGGTTCCCAAGGCTGACGACCTGGAGCGTGTGGGCAACTTCGCCCGTGTCGATGGGCGGCTGTGCGTCATTGAGTATACATATCTGCCCGACGAATTGGCCCACGCCCGCAACCCGGACGGGTCGCGCAGGTTCGACGATGGCAGTATTGCGGTTCATGCGTTTTCGCGCACGTTCCTCGAATCCCTGACTTGTGGGGAAGGTAGCATCGCTCTGCCCTGGCATCGCGCCGTGAAGAAGGTGCCGTTTGTGGACATCGGCTCGGCTCGGCGGATTGTGCCGGAGCAACCCAATGCAGTGAAACTGGAGTTGTTTGTCTTCGATGCCCTGCCAGTGGCGGACCGGGCCATGCTCCTGCGGCAGGACCGCGGCGAATGCTTCAGCCCGGTCAAGAACGCTGAGGGGGTGGACAGCCCAGCCACCGCCCGCCGGGACATGTCACGCCGGGCAGCGAATTGGTTGGAGTCTTGCGGGGTTAATGTGCCCCGTGCATCCGACGGGGAGCCTGACGGCGTGTTTGAAATCAGCCCGAGGCTGGCGCTCGATGCCGATCAGCTAAAAGGCAGATTAACTGAACTCCCTACCATCAGGGCTGGGGACAGGTTGTATCTGGGGTAGAAAAACGTGCAAAAATGTCGGACTTTGTTTTGACTTTCGGTGGCGACCGGGTATATACTGAACGTACGTGAAAATTCGGTTTTTTGATTGGTCTTTGCAGAGGCGAGTATAGCTTTATCCGCAATCCATAATTCTTATATACTCGTATCATCTCTTCTATTTTTCGCCCTGCCCTCCAATTGAACATTAAACAAGTGAAAGTGGTGTTGTGCGCGGATCGATGCTGAATCCGTAGCCAATGTCGAGGGTTGCAGCGTGTTCGTCGGTGCGCGCTTGTATGTGTTGCGGTGCGCCGGCTTAGTGGTCTTGAACTTGAAGGCAGGGAGCGGCCATGTTTTTTGTTTTTGAAGTTTTTTGTTTTGAAGGAGACCAGTGTTGCGGAGCCACTACCCATTGACCGCCCCCTGCCTTTTTCGGGTTTTACGGTTTCCGGAGGGTGACCCACCGCTAAAGCGGCTGTCGATAAAGTCGTAGCGCGTCGGGGATTCGCGTCCCCCACCGCTAAAGCGGTGGGCCACCCATTCGGCAAAGAATCCTATGGAATACTAGCTTCCTTACCTTCCCACCTTTCCTTGGTTGGGCTCACGGGCGGTATCGAGCCGTTTTCTTCCCCCGGCTTGGACCGCCCGGTGATGCCCATTAGAATCCCCGATAGTACATTGTTTTGATTGTCGTTTTCCGAGACTCGTGGTGCCCATGGGCAAGGAACTCCCACACTCACTGAAAGCTTTAGGCCGGGAACAGCTTCCCGAGACGATTCACTTGCCCGATGGCGAGTTCCGTTTTGTGCGGCTTTTCAAGCACGACTTTTTCGCGGTTACGGCGCTCTATTCCGGCCCTGGGGGCAAGGTTGTCTTGAAAGTGGGGCGCAAGGCGGATTTCCTGGGGTGGCCTTGCGGATGGATCGGGCGTCTTTTAGCTCGTCATGAGGCAGGCATTTACCAGCGGCTGGCGGACTTGGAGGCGGTTCCGCAGTTCCTGGGCATGTGGGGCAAGCATGGTTTCGTGCATGCTTACGTCGAGGGGCATCCCATGCAAAAGGGTGAGCGGGTCCCCGATGACTTTGCCGTGCGTCTTCGCCAGGCCATCGAAGCCATCCACCGGCGTGGGATGGCGTATGTGGACCTCGAGAAGCCTCAGAACGTGATTGTGGGTGATGATGGCCGTCCTCATCTGATCGACTTTCAAATTTCCTGGTATCTTTCCAAGGATTGTGGAGGCCAATTGTGGCCGGCGCGGTTCGTCTTGAGGCGTTTGCAGGAGGCGGACCGCTACCATTTGGCCAAGCTACAACGGCGCACCCGCTCCGATCAGATGACCGGCAAGGAGTTGGCCGCCAGCTACCGCAAGCCTTGGTACATCAAGTTGCACAAGTGGTTGACTCATCCCGCGACGCGATTTCGCCGGCAGACCCTCAAGCGTCTGGACCCTGATCGCCGATCCGGCGAGCGCGGGGCTGTTCCGTGACTGGAGTAGGGCGGGTTTCACCCGCCTTTGCGGCATCCGATGGCGGGTGGAACCCGCCCTACGGTGCCCAGCGAAAAAGCCCAAAAAAGAGGCCCGGTGGGGTGGACCGGGCCTTGGGGAAACCGACCCAGGGGGGTGGGTCGGTGAGGATCATCAAAAGGATTCCCCAGAAAAGTCCTTTTGCAACTTCAAGTGTGCCTTGCCATCCTCCAGTACCAGAGTATGACTACAGGAGCTATTATTAACCCTTTGCCGCCATCTGTCAAGTAAATCATTGTCAATTAGATCAACATGTTAAAATAGGCAAACCGACAGGTGAAACCCGCCCTACACTGTGATTGCGCCGTTGGTGGATGGATTTTGCCGATATTCGGATGTAGAATACTATTGTACAGAGCAGCAACCCTGTGGGGCAGTGATGAAAACATTCATCCCTTTTGGAGACCTTCCCATGCGAATTGCATTTTTGGCCGGGCTGATTTGCCTGTTTAGCATCGCGCAGATGGCAGTGGCAGAGAGCCCCCCCAAGGCGCGGGACCGGCAAGTGCGCCGTGGTGCCTCCAAGACGCCCAAACCCAAGCCCAACTTGCGGCGCTTCCTGCGCTCGCAAGTGGAGCGAGTGGAATGGGAAGACGTCCCCTTCGGCGAAGTGATCGAGTGGCTTAGTGCCCAGGGGGACATCAACGTTGTGGTGCGCTGGAACGTTCTGATGGAACATGGGATCGATGAAGATTCACCGGTGAGCCTGCGTCTGAAGAAAGTGCGGGTGGCGACCCTTCTTGCCGAGACGTTGGCGCAACTCTCCGACCGTGAGGAGTTGCGCTATCTGGGGATAGGGCCGACGCTGATCATTTCCACGCGGGCGGATTTGAACAAAAAGTTGTACGTGAAGGTGTATCCAGTTAACGATCTGCTGTTTCGCATCCCGGATTTCACCAGTGCCCCGACGATCGATATCCAACAGGGCGGCGGTGGCGGCGGGCAGGGCAGTGCCCAACAGAACCCGTTCCAGGGCGGCGGCGGTGGAGGTGGCGGCGGTGACGACGACAGGCGTTCGCGCGCCGATCGCATCAACGACCTGATCGAACTCATCAAAGTCACCATCGAGCCGGAATCCTGGAGGGACAACGGCGGCGAGGGCACCATTAAGTCATTTAATAATAAAATGATCGTGATCCGGGCAAACTTCGAGGTCCACCAGCAACTCGGCGGTTCGGTGGTGCTGAAAGACTAGCCGGAACCAAGGGGGGCAAGAAAAACATCCGCAGATTACGCAGATTGCACAGATTGACAAGGGAATGTGCTCAAGCCCATCCTTGCGGGTGCATGACACTTCCGGCGGGCGAATAGCCCCGGAGGGGCGCGGGTCCTTAGCCACGGGCGTAAGCCTGTGGTGCAAGGAAACAGTTCCCCCAAGCCCCGGCAGGGGCGACGGACTGCTGCCCGCAAAGGAAATCCTCCGCCCCGCTGGGGCTTGGGTTCTCACGCTCCCCTGTTTCCACGGGCTCACGCCCGTGGCTATTAACCTTCGCCCCTGCCGGGGCTGAAGACACAACCCGCCGAAACTGTCACGGACCCCATCCTTGCTGTCCCCCGGATATCTTCTCGCAAATCTGCGTAATCTGCGTAATCTGTGGATAGCAAAGTGCATTAGCCTGACGCAAACCTGTCGCCGTGAGGGGGTGGACGAAAGAGCATCAGTGTGGTAAGTTGGTCGCCGAAACGGTTCGCACTGCGGATCGCGGATGATTAGGAGTTTCTGCATGATACAACACCTGATTCATGTTCGTGCACATCGCAAGCTTGCGGCAATGGCGGCAATTTTGATCTGGTTTGCAATGCCGGGCTGCGCCACTGTTAAACAGGTGCAGTATTTCGAGGTGGTCGGCGAGCCGGACCCGCTCACCGGAATCGCCCCCAAGAACTACTACCGGATGACCATCGAGGGCTGGGGCGGCTGGGGGGCGGATTTCAAGCTGAACGCTGCATATGTAAGCGCCGTCACGGTCGATACCCTGGACGGGAAAATCCCGCTGGTCCCCGAAGCCGACCTGTCGGAGGAAAGCGAAAACGAGTTTCAAAAGATCAGAGCCGCCTATTTGAAGACCCTGGTGGATTATGCGGAGGCGGTTGCCCAATCGCCCGCCTCCGAGGCACGCGGGCAGGAGCGATCCGTGCTGGAGATCGCCCGGCAGGCATGGTTCGCCGGCTTCAACGATCAGGACCTGATTTCGCTCGGGCAGGTCAAGTCGGCTGATCCGTATCGGTTTCGCAAGCTGGTGTTTTACACCAGTGCGAAAAACATCAAGCTCGACCAATACAACCAGCAGATAAACAGCGTGCTCGACAAGACCGGTGCATTGGCCCGCCTGTTCAAACAGCAGCGTGATAACCGCAACAATCGCCGAGAGCAGCGCATGGGCGCACTGAGCCGTATCATCGACAAGATGCAGGATCAGGAGACCGCCGCGATGCTGAGAGGGCTTTTCCCGGAATTGCCGGGCGCGGTGCCGTCACGGAATTGAGAGGAATCAAGATGCCACGAATAGCGGTTTTGGCCCTGACGGCAAGTCTGCTCATCGGTGCAGCGGGCTGTCAGAACAGCCTGAAGATCAAGGTGGAGATGCTCGGCAGCGGCGAGCAGCGGATACGCGGCAGCACCTATGCCGACAGTGTGGGTTCCGGGCTTTTGGCACTGCGAGCGTATGCCCGGCTGCTGGAGCGGCTTAAAGAGACCGCCTACGAGCAAAGCGATGATCAGTCGAGCTATCGGCTGGCGATGGCGGACATCGAGAGCGACAAGGGTGCGGTAGCCAGGCTCAGTGAGAGGGGCATACAACTGGGCGATGAGTTGGCGGAGGGCAAGTTGGCCTTGCAGGATGTCGCGATGACCGTCGAGTCATATCTGGCCCGGATCAGCACGTTTTTGGGCACGCGAGTGGGCGCATGGGAGATGCGCACGCGGCAGGCGCCTGGGGAACTCAAAGAGGTTTACAAGGCGGTATTGGACCAGTCCTTCTATGCCGAGATCGAATCACTCATCAAGGTGGCATCGCGGGCTGCCGGGAGCGTGGGGCAGTTCGGAGGTTTCCTGCCCGCCGGTGTTCATCAAATCGATCCGAGCGACCCCGCCTACGCATGGGTGCTGAAGAGCAAGCCGATCGGCCGATCGGTCACCTCGGTTGATGCCGCGGCGCTGGGGGACTCGACGATCATGTTCGTGCAGGAGTCGCCGACGCAACTGCGCGTGTTGCACGTCGAGATGGACCCGACCCAACTCGTCCAGAACGTGATCTATATCAGCGATAAGGTATTGCAAGCGGCTATCAAGTTCCTTGCACCGCTACCGGCTGACTGACCTGAAGGATGGAGACAATGGCGGAATTCACGAAAGGTGACGTTATTGTTCTTACCGAGAAGGCGGAAGAACTGGAGCGAATCTCCGCCGGCAAGTTCATTCCTCGAAAGGGCGACGAGGTTTACACCAGGCGTCGGTATTCCACTGAAATCGAGTATGTCGTATTCGAGGAGTGGGTGCGGGCGGCTCACATAAAAAAACCGGGCGATCCCGGTTCGTACGAACCGCCGCCGGGCAAGTGGAAAAGGAAAAAGCTGGACACCGATATGACAATGGGGTGCAGCCTCGTTGGCTGCCCGGGCAAGGTCATTGATACTCGTCAATGCGAGATATCGGAGGATTCCTCAGAGCCTCAGCCGACTTCCGCTCCACAGGCGAAGCACATGGTAAATGAGTGTTTGGTGGAAATAGCGGTTCGTCTTGTGAGGTAGATGTAACCCGCATCATTATGTGGTTTCCCATCAGATGTAGGGCGGGTTCCACCCGCCATGCCAACCCAGCACAGCCTCCCAATCAGTACCGCGACCGTCAGGGAGTGGCTCTATTCGGATTGGCCGCTCCCTTACGGTCGCGGTACTGATCGGGGGTGGAACCCGCCCTACGGTTGTGGCGGGTGGAACCCGCCCTACTTTTGCCGATACAGCGGTCGATCCAGCGGAAAGAGTTGGTCGCTCCGCAGGCGCGGGGCGATCACCTTCTCGATGAATTTGGGCGAAGTAACGCGAGTGTGGCCACCATCCCAGCCGGTGCCGGCATAAGCCGGTTTCCAAGGTAGATTGACCACCTTGCGATATTGCTCGCGGTCGTCGTTGGCCAAAACCCGTGGGATTTGCACCCCGGTTCTGCCGGCGGGAGGCCCGGAACCGCCGTCGGCGTTGACCGGCAACACGCTCAGAATGCCGTCGCCCCTGCTGGCGGTCACATAGAAGTGGCCTTGGACGTGACGCAGCGCGGGTGTCAGGTTCCTGCGGGCTGATAGTGACGACGAGAGCAAAACCACATTATCCACCATAACCCCATTATCGAGCCGCTCCAGAGCTGCGACCACCACCGCCGTCCCGGCACTTAAACCGATCAGGTGGATGCGGCCTTGGTTGTCCGGAGCCCGAATCCGCTCGATTCTTCTTGCCAGGGCGCCGGCCCGGCCGCCGGCTCGGGCAACCACCAGATGGTCCACCGCCGGCCCCAGCAGCGAGGTCCACATAAACGACTGAAACCTACCCTCGAAACCGCCCTGACGCAGCCCGCGATGCACTCTGCCGGCGTACCCGAAGTGCCCCGCGCCGTCGAGGAAGATCACCATGGGAGTTTGGGGTTTGGCGCCACAGCCGAAGACCGTCAGACAAATCGCTGACAGGCACAACCAGCGTAGCAGCATCGGCGGTGGGGGAAACCCCCGATGCCGGAAGTGCCACGATGGGCAGCCTGTGCAACGCAACCGTCCCGAGAACACGTCAGATCCGAAAAACATTGAACAAAACACGGGGAGAAGACCACACTTTTGAAACTCATGCACTATAATCTTTATGGTAGGAGTTGTCAGCCATCTGTAAACCATGGTTGGAACATCCTGAGCATCTGAGGCGAAGGGCAAAATCAGTGGCAGGCAAAGCGGCAAACAAATAAGGAGCATACGATGGCAGGGTTTCGGCGCATTCCGACGCTGGAGATAACTGATGCTGCCGAGCAGCAGATCAGCCAATTGTGCGACCGCTTGGGGATTAATGACCCGCGTGTACTGATCGATCGGGCTCTCAAGGCGCTGGTAATCATGGCGGAGGTCGCTGGGGAGGAGGGAAACGAGGTTGACATCTCCAATGCCCAAACACCGGAGACGGTACGGCGGGTGAGGATCCGATCATGAATTCGGAAATCACTGATCTTGCATCCAGTGCCTCTTTTGTCGAGACGCCCACAGATGTGTTTCGACGCCGTCTCACGGTAGGCATTCTGATCGGTGCCGGTGCGATCTTCTTGATCCTCGTCTGTGGGGGAATGTACGTTCTCATACGTGGTGAAGGTGAATCCCTCAACGCTGCGCAAACAATTCTGACGACGAGTATTGGTGTTGTGGCTGGCGTGGTTGGCACCATCGTCGGTTTCTTCTTCCAATCGCGGGAGAATTGAGCCCCCGTAGGTCGGGTCCGCAGACCCGACTGGATAATTCATGAACGCAGAGACGCAGAGACGCAGAGAAGAGCGAGAAGAGATGAGGATAAGGAGGGGAAATCGAAACTGGGCAACGCCGCCAACCCCACATTTTCCATTTTCCATTTTCCATTTTCCCCGTGCTCCGTGGTGAATTAGCCTCCGTAGATCGGGTCTGTGGACCCGACCTACAGACTCGCCAATACCGCCCTTGCTTGACATGAGCGGCTTGGGGGCGTTCAATAGCCCCACTGATTATGGTGCCCCGTTGCGTGCGAGAGACATGAGCGACAAGACCCCGATACGACGCATTGCCGTTGGGGCGGACCACGGCGGCTTCGACCTCAAGGAGACGATCAAAGCTCATCTCCAACAGCGAGGCTTCGCCGTCGAGGATTGCGGGACCTGCGGGAAAGAATCCGTGGATTACCCCGTATTCGCCCGGGCGGTGGCTGAACTGGTGGCGGCGGGCAAGGCTGATCGCGGGATTATCGTGGACGGTGCGGGGATCGGATCAGCCATGGTGGCGAACAAGCTGCCGGGCGTGCGGGCGGCGCTGTGCTACGATGTCTCGTCAGCCCGGAACAGCCGTGAACACAACGATGCAAACGTTCTGACGCTGGGTGCGGGGCTGATCGGGACGAATCTGGCTCTGCAAATCGTGGACGTGTGGCTGGAGTCGGAGTGCACCGCCGAACGGCATCTGCGCCGGGTGGCGATGATCGAAGAGCCGCATGAGGCGGCATCCGCAAGCTCGACCGCAACCGACGAACAGCGCGGTGGCGTGGAGGAGAACTTGAACGACCTCAGCGAACAGGACCTCGAACAGATTGTCCGGCGGATCGCCGAACTGACAGGCAGCATGCCTGTGGCAGGTGATTCGATGGCTGACGTCTGCACTAACATCGCGTGCACTTTTTGCAAAATCTGTGCCGAAACCAACCCCGAGTTAGTGCGTCAGTTCGTGGATTTGGGGGCTGACCGCATCGTGCATATGCCCGGGACCGGGCCGCTGCCGGAGGACCTGGCTAAGTATATCGACCACACCCTGCTCAAGCCCGATGCCACCGCCCAGCAGATTCTGGACCTCTGTGCCGAGGCTCAGGAGTACGGCTTCGCCAGTGTGTGTGTGAATCCGAACTGGGTGGTGTTGGCAGCCAAATGCCTCAAGGGTACGCCGGTGAAGGTTTGCTCGGTGGTGGGCTTCCCGCTGGGGGCTCACGTGCCGGAGATCAAAGCCATGGAAGCCCGCCGGGCTATTCGTGAGGGGGCTCGCGAAATCGATATGGTCATCAACGTCGGAGCCCTCAAGGGCGGGGACGACGAGTTGGTGTATCGGGACATCCGAGCGGTCACCGATGCCTGTCTCGAAGGGCGGAGCATATGCAAGGTAATCATCGAAGCCGCCCTGCTGACCGACGAGGAGAAGACCCGTGCCTGCCTGTTGTCCAAGCGAGCCCGAGCCAACTTCGTCAAGACCTCGACCGGTTTTGGCCCGGGTGGTGCGACAGCCGACGACGTGGCATTGATGGCCAAGGCGGTTCGCGGGGCCAGGATCGGCGTCAAGGCATCGGGCGGGATTCGCAATTATAAGGATGCGGAAACGATGATCCAGGCCGGCGCGACCCGGTTGGGCGTCAGTGCCGGGGTCAGGATAATCGAGGAATCCAAGGGAATGACCGTCTCGGAAGGCGATACGGTTCAAAAATACTGAGAGGCGAACAAACATGGTGGATTTAAGAGCATACGTATTCCTGGATAGTCTCCAGCCGCAGTTCGCCTCATTTCAGGCGACCATCTCGCAGGGTTTTCTGCCGGTGGCGGGTCAGGCTTCGCTGTTTGTGGAGATATCGCCTGGCATCGAGATCAACCGCGTCACCGATATCGCCTTGAAGTCCACGCGGGTGACCCCGGGCATGCAGATCGTCGAGCGGTTGTATGGCATGTTGGAGATTCACTCGGATTCTCAGGCGGACATCCGGGCGGCTGGTCTGGCGATTCTCGATGCCCTGGACCTCCACGAGGAGGACCGCAGGAAGCCCAGCGTGGTCTCCAGCCAAATCATCCGCCGGGTTGACGACTATCAGACGCAGCTTATTAACCGGATGCGTCACGGCAATATGATCCTGCCCAGCCAAACGCTTTACATCCTGGAATGTGAGCCGGCGGCTTATGCTGCTCTGGCGGCTAACGAGGCTGAGAAGGCGGCGGAGATCAGCATTTTGGAGGTCCGGGCTTTCGGCAGTTTCGGGCGTTTGTATTTGGGTGGTGAGGAGCGAGACATCGACGTAGGCTACCGGGCTGCCGTCGCCGCGATAGAGGGAGTCTCCGGCCGAGCCGCCGAAAAGAAATGAGGAGAAGCTGTCAGCTTTCAGCTATCAGCCGTCAGCTTTTAGCTTGGGAGAATGTTAACACGGCAGCGCAAAGTGGTCTTGCTCGCGGGGTCCCAGCCGCGGAGCGGCGACGGAATAAAGCCCAGAGCGAAGCGAAGCAAGCCCTGGGCTCGTGATGGCTGATAGCTGAAAGCTGATAGCTTTTTGGAGGAACTACTGCGATGGCAGATGCTTTGGGAATGATTGAGACTCGCGGCTTCGCCGCTATGGTCGAAGCCAGCGACGCCATGGTCAAAGCCGCTAAGGTCGAACTGGTGTCATACGAGAAGATCGGCGGAGGGTACACCACCGCGATCATTCGCGGCGACGTGGCTGCGGTGAAAGCCGCATGTGATGCCGGGCAAGCAGCAGCAGCGCGGGTGGGCGAGATCGTGTCAGTGCACATTATCGCCAGGCCGCACACCAACGTTGATTTGGTGCTGCCGCTTGGCCGATGTGAGCAGGTGGCTGCTGAGCTTAAGAAGAAGTAATCGTCTGGTGTTCCATGACGTATGCACTGATGATCGGGTGGCCCATGGCTTTAGCCGTGGGGGACACGAATCGTGTCACCGGGTGTGGAACTCATGCCGCTCCCTTACGGTCGCGGTACTGATTCGACAGCCACCCATGCGTCGGTGATCCGTTGAATCCGTTGAATCCGTTGAATAAGCGGTAACGGAGCACTTGGTCGGGTTTGATTTGCGGAGCAATCCGATGTTACTCGCGAAAATCGTCGGCACCGTGGTCTCGACACAAAAGGAACCGAGCATGGACGGTCTGCGCTTCATGCTCCTGCAACCGATTGACCCGGATGGGAAATCAGCCGGCAACCACGTCGTCGCAGCCGATGCCGTCGGGGCAGGTACGGATGAGGTGGTTCTTTATGCCTCGGGCAGTTCTGCCAGGCAGACCGTGGTCACCGACAAGCGACCTTGCGACGCGGTGATAATGGCCATCGTGGATCAGTGGGAGGTTGGCGGCAAGATCAAGTACCGCAAGCATGGTGCCCCAGGCGTCTGATCCAAGGCAAGAGGCAAGAGGCAAGAGGCAAGAGGCAACAAGGCAACGAGGTGGGTGGCCCATCGCTTTAGCGGTGGGGGACGCGAACGCCTGGCGCGATTCGTGTCCCCAGAGCAATCGCATCTAAATCACCACGGAGCACACAGAAAATGGAAAATTGAAAATGAAAAATGGAAAATGGGGGGATGGGAAACATTGTCGTTGGATGCACTCTCTTCCCTCTTCTCTGCGCTCTCTGCGTCTCTGCGTTCATAAAAAATGGAGCGTGAAAAGTGAGAAAACGGCGTAATCATAGTTGTGGCATCGTGTGGCGAGTAGAATCCGCTCCACAATCATTTTCCATTTTCCATTTTTCTCGACGGTGAATTAGATGCGATTGCCCTGCCCAGGACCCTTACCAATTAAAGGAACCAACAGGTGTCTCCTCTAACTGATCAACAAATCGACCAAATCGCCCGGCGGTTTGTCCAATACGTGGGCGGCAATCAGTCTCAGGGAACACCTCCGCCGACAGTTGCCGCCACGCCGGCTGGCATGCCCGGTGTGTTTGCCGAGTTGGACTCCGCAGTCAACGCCGCCACGCAGGCATTTGAGGAACTGGACCGTATGCCGCTGTCCACCCGCGACAATATCATCGCCGCCATGCGTGAAGCCATGCTGGCAAATGCCGAAACCCTCGCTCGGGAAGCCGTCGAGGAGACCGGCCTGGGGCGGTATGAGGACAAGGTCATCAAGAACCGCCTGGTGGCAAGAAAGACACCCGGGACCGAAGAGCTGGTCCCCCAGGCCCGCAGCGGTGACCGGGGGCTGACTCTGATGGAGCGAGCCCCGTTTGGGGTTATCGGGTCCATAACCCCGTGCACCAACCCGGCAGCCACGATCATCTGCAACACCATCGGCATGATCGCTGCCGGCAACTCGGTGGTCTTCAACGTCCACCCGGCAGCCAAGAAAGTCTCCACCCACAACGTGGCGCTCTTGAACGAAGCCGCCATAAAAGCCGGCGGGCCGGCCAACCTGGTCACCACCTTAGCCAACCCCACCATCGAGACTGCTCAGGCTTTGATGAAGCATCCGGGCATCGCTCTTCTGGTGGTCACCGGCGGCCCGGGCGTGGTGGAGGCGGCTATGCAGAGCGGCAAACGAGCCATCTGTGCCGGGCCGGGCAACCCGCCCGTGGTCGTCGACGAAACAGCCGACATCGCCCTGGCGGGTCGAGGGGTCGTGTGTGGGGCGTCGTTCGACAACAATGTTATCTGCACCGACGAGAAGGAAGTATTCGTGGTGGGCTCGGCGGCTGACGACCTGTTCCGGGTCATGAGCCAGAACGGGGCGGTCATCCTGAACCGGTCCCAGGCCAAGCAGCTCGAAAACGTGATCTTCCAGGAGATTCGTGGGCCTCGGCAAGCCGGCGTGATCGAGCGGAGCCTGATCGGCAAGAACGCCGGGATCATCCTGAACAAGATCGGCATCAACGCCGGTGATGATGTTCGGCTGGTGGTGATCGACGTGGATGCCAACCATCCGCTGGTCTGGACCGAGCAGCTTATGCCGGTCCTGCCCGTGGTGCGGGTCTCGGACGTGGATGAAGCCATCGATCTGGCTGTCGCCGCCGAGGGCGGATGCCGACACACCGCGGTGATGTACTCGCGGAACATCGACAAGCTAAGTCGCATGGCCAGGGTGATCAATTGCAGCATCTTCGTGAAGAACGGCCCATGCTACTCGGGGTTGGGCGAAGGTGGTGAGGGATACACTTCCTTCTCGATTGCCAGCCCGACTGGTGAGGGGCTCACCGGCCCACGAGCTTTTTCCCGCGAACGGCGTTGCGTGTTGGTGGACCACTTTAGGATAGTATGACGAAATGGAGAATGGAGAATGGAGAATGGAGAAGCGCGGTGATCGCAACTGCGTCGGCGTGTTTAGCGGCGACAATCCGTAGCGTTTAGCGGCTCCCCAACGGGGAGCGCGAAAAAGGGAGCGTTAAAACGGAGAAAACGGCGTAATCGCAGTTGTAGGACTGTTCCCCCACCGCTAAAGCGATGGGCCACCCGCCCAGATGAATTCTTATGCCTCGTCAACCAGCCATCGCGGTACTTGAATTCGACAGCATCGCCATCGGCACACACGTCGCCGACGCGATGACCAAGAAGGCTCCACTGGAAACCTTCCGGGTCGGGACGGTTCATCCGGGCAAGTATGTCGTTCTCATCGGCGGCTCGGTGGCGGCGGTGGAGGAGTCTTATGTTGAAGGGTTGCGTATCGGGGCTGATGGGCTGACCGACGAGGTCTTTCTGCCGAACGTCCATCCCCAGGTATACGATGCGGTTGGCGGCAAGCGGTTGGCTGTCGGCGGTGATGCGCTGGGTGTCATCGAAGCCTCGGGATTGGCTGCCACGGTGCTGGCGGCTGACAAAGCCGTTAAATCCGCCGAGGTGGCTATTGTCGAGATTCGCCTGGGTGACGGGCTTGGCGGCAAGGGGGTGACACACTTTACCGGGGCGGTCCACGACGTCCAGGCGGCTATCGAGGCTGGGCTGGCGGTGGTCACCAGGCCTAATGTCACCGTGCGGCACACCATTATCCCCGTGGTGGACGGTGAACTGCGGCGGTGTATCGGGCGGTCCACGCAGTTCTTCACCGGGTCAGGAGGCTGACACATGCTACTCGGGCGAGTCATCGGAACCGTGGTCCCTTGCGTCCGCTACCAGGGGTTGGAGGGCGTGCCGTTTCTGATCGTCCAGCCGTTGGGCTGCACCGGGGCTGAGAAGGGAAATCCGGTGGTCGCCGCCGATGCGACCAGGATGGCCGGCCCTGGCGAACTGGTCGCCTACGAAGGCGGGCGTGAGGCGGCGTTGGCTTTGGAAGAGACGTTTGTCCCTGTGGACCACACCATCATGGGCATTGTCGATGAGGTCGCCCGCGAAGGGTGGAAAGACACATGATCCTTGGGCGAGTCAAAGGCACGGTCGTCTCGACGATCAAGCACCCGGTTTGGGAGAGCCGCCGGGCGCTGATGGTGGACCGCATCAGCCCTGGCGGCGAGGAGTTGGGCAGTTATCTGGTGGCCTTCGATACCGTGGGCGCAACTGTTGGGCAGACGGTGCTCATCCTCGACGAGGGCAACTCCGCTCGGCAGGTTGTCGGCGATTCGACGGCTCCGATGCGTTCGGTCATTATTGGGATCGTGGACGAGATTACGGTCGAGTAACCCGGTAGGGTGGGTGGAACCTGCCGTAGGCAGGTGGAACCCACCAACCGGTTGGGTGCCCCATAGCTTTAGGACGGGTGGCCCATCGCTTTAGCGGTGGGGGACACGAATTGCGGCAGGTTTTCAACCTGCCCTACGGGGGAGGCCGCTCCCTTACGGTCGCGGTACTGATTGGGTGGCCCATGGCTTCAGCCGTGGGGGACACGCAAAAACGATTACGAGTGACTTATGGACAGCGAGTGGCACATCCGCAGGGAAATAGTCGAGTTCGGCAAGCGGGTCTATGAAAAGGGTTTCGTCGCCGCTTCCGACGGCAATATCAGTCATCGGCTCACGGGCGACCGGGTCCTGATCACCCCCACCGGGTTCTGCCTGGGCGAACTGAAGCCGGCAGAGTTGACGATAGTTGACACGGCTGGACGGTTTCTCACCGGACCGCACAAACCAACCTCCGAACTCCCCCTGCACCTTACTGTATACCACATGCGCCCGGACGTGCAGGCCATTGTTCACGCTCATCCGCCGATTGCCAATGCTTTCAGCTTTGCGGGGGAATCGTTGGAGCAATGTGTCATCCCCGAGGTGGTGGTTGGTTTCGGCACGATCCCGACGACGCCCTACGCCACTCCTTCATGTAAGGAAGGGGCGGAAGTCATTAAAGACCTCATTGGCGACCACGATGGTCTGCTCTTGCAGCGTCACGGTTCGCTGACAGTGGGCAAAGACTTGCGGGAGGCTTATTTCAAGCTCGAGAAAATCGAACACGCAGCCCACATCACGCTGCTGGCTCGCATGTTGGGCAAGGTGATCCCGTTAAGCGATGACGAACTCCGCCGCCTGGGCAAAGTCAGCGAACGCAACGGCTGGCGTTCAGCCGATACAATCTGGGAGACCTGCAAGAACGTAGGGCGGGTTCCACCCGCCGCAGACCGCCAACCTGGATAGCTCACCGCGGAGCACACAAGGAGACGGACATCATGAACACGGGCATAAACCCCAGCAGTTACGGACTTGAGAACCACGACATTCGCAACACGGGCGTTGTAGCCTGGAACCTCGGGCCGGCTCCTCTGATCGAGGAGGTGTTGCGCCGGCGAGAGGGCAAGCTGGCCAACAACGGTGCGGTGGTGGTGCGCACCGGCCAGCGCACCGGCCGATCACCCAGGGACAAATTCATCGTCCAGAGCGAGCCGAGCAGCCGACACATCGCCTGGGGCGAGGTGAACGCGCCTTTCGACTCGGGCATGTTCGAGCGGCTGTATCGGCATTTGACCGGCTACCTGCAAGGTGCCGATCTGTATGTGCAGGACTGCTTCGCGGGGGCGGACCCGGAGCATCGCGTTCCCGTGCGGATCATCACCGAATACGCCTGGCACAGCCTGTTTGCCCGTTCGGCGTTCATCGGTCCGGACCTGGACACCTGCGGATCACATGTGCCGCAATTCACCGTTATCGACGCCCCAAAATTCCATGCCAACCAGTACGAGGACGGGACCAACAGCGAAGCGTTTGTGGTGGTCAACCTCGAGCGTGGGCTGGTGATCATCGGCGGCACCAGCTATGCCGGCGAGATCAAAAAGAGCATCTTCTCGGTGATGAACTACCTGCTTCCATTGCGTGGTGTCTTGAGCATGCACTGTTCCGCCAATGTGGGCAGTGGGGGTGATGTGGCTTTGTTTTTCGGGCTCAGCGGGACCGGCAAGACTTCGCTGTCGGCTGATCCGAACCGCCGGCTTATCGGTGACGACGAACACGGCTGGGGCGACAACGGGGTGTTCAACATCGAGGGGGGATGCTACGCCAAAGCCATCCGCCTTTCGCCCGAGAGTGAACCGCAGATTTACGATGCGATTCGTTTTGGGGCTGTGCTGGAGAACGTGATTCTGTATGAGGCGCCGCGGCGGTGTGAGTACGACGACGACTCGATCACCGAGAACACCCGCGCCGCCTACCCGCTGGAGTATATCGACGGGGCGGTGCTCCCCAGCATGGGCGGGCATCCGCGCAACGTGGTGTTTTTGACCTGTGATGCGTTCGGCGTTCTGCCGCCGATCTCACGTTTGACGCCCGAGCAGGCCATGTACCACTTCCTGAGCGGTTATACAGCCAAGGTGGCTGGCACCGAGCGTGGTGTCACCGAACCGACTGCCACGTTCAGTGCGTGCTTCGGGGAGCCATTCCTGCCGCTACCGCCGCGAACCTACGCCAAGCTATTGGGCGAGAAAATAGCCAGACACGACAGCCGGTGCTGGTTGATCAATACCGGTTGGAGTGGTGGGCCGTATGGGGTCGGGGCACGGATCAAGATTGGCTACACCCGCGCCATGGTCGGCGCTGCGTTGTCCGGTGCCTTGGATGATGTGGAGATGCGGATGGACCCCACCTTCCGCCTGGCTGTCCCGGTAGCGTGCCCGGACGTGCCGGATGTTCTGCTGGACCCGCGGAGCACCTGGTCCGATCCGGCAGCCTACGACGCCAAAGCCAAGACCCTCGCGGGCCTGTTCCGCAAGAACTTCGAGCAGTTCCCGGCGGTTGAAGCCAAGGTCCGCTCCGCCGGCCCTGGCGAGTGACCCGTCGCGGATCATTCGGCGACGAGGCTGTAGGGCGGGTGGAACCTCGCGGAGCGAGGTGGAACCCACCAACCGGTGCGGTAGGTTACGCTTCGCTCCGCGAAGCTTTACCCACCCTACAGGGCTTTTTTCAGAACAGAGACGCAGGGCGTGGACGATGTCTGCACTACGTCACCTCTGTCGGCGTGCGGATTGCGATGAGTATCACCCCAGCCAGCACCAGGGTTACACCCACCCATTGGCCGACGGTCAGCCGCTCACGCAGCCCAGGCCACAAGTAGGCGATGGTGGCGATGATGGCATATCCGCCACCGATCATGATCGGATAGGCGAGGCTGATCTTAAGGGCTTTGCTTTGCAGGGCGAACATGTACAGCCCGGCGTTGAGCCCGAAGCAGATCAGGCCCACCAACAACACCGGAGTGCAAAAAAGCGCCCGCAACGCCCCGGCCGGCCCGTGCTGGAGAAACCCGCCCGCCTGGGCAACTTGGCTACTGCCGATCTTCATCATCAGGTTGGCGGCAGCGTTCAGAACCAACGCCCCGCAAAGCGCGATCACGTATTGCATATGATGCTCCAATCAGCAACAGCAATGGAGAGTGGAGAGTGGAGAATTGAGAATTGAGAATTGAGAATTGAGAATGGAGGAGGCAGACTTGGCGGTGTTGTGTTTTCCACGCTCCATTTTTCACGCTCCCCGTTGGGGAGCCGCTAAACGCTGCGGATGGTCGCCGCTAAATATCCCGGCACCGTTGCGAGCGTCCCCATTCTCAATTCTCAATTCTCCATTCTCAATTCCCTACGTCGTCCCAGCCTTTCTCCGTCGGAGTCAACTTTTCCCAATTGGCAAACAGTCGGCCCCAATCGCTGCGCAGGGCTTCGTCCACACGTTTGCGGCCAATGGTCGGCAGCCAATAGGCATCATGATAAAGCACGCTGGCTGCGTAAGACCACGGTGCCAAAAACGTCTTCAGCGACCACTCGATGTACTTCTTGAGATTGCCCCAATAAATCCGGTGCTGCATACGGCTGGCGAAGGTCATCTTCTCGTAAGGCCCTACGAATCTCCAGTTCTCCTCGGCTACGTCCACGTCACCGACGATCTCGATCTCCCGCGGATCGCCGACGCCCAGCCCCAGGTCATGAGCCAAGCGAATGAACTTGATGTCCAGCGGGTTGAAGCCCATCAGCTTGGCGGAGATGGCGTCGATGGCCACCTGATCGGCTGATGCCAACACCACGTTCTTGACATACGGAACCATGCACCGCGGCCCCGGGCCGTCACCGGCCAACGTGCCATCCATCACCGCAAAAAGGCCTTTGTGGATGTGTTTCTGGATCATCAACAAATCCACCAGGGTTTCGTGAATGACCGGGTGCGTCCAGTGACGCTTCTCGTTCAGCAGGCCGCCGAAGGCGTTCTTCATCGCACCGGTCATGGTCGTGAAAACATGCGTCTTGACCGTGGGCAGGTGAATGATGTTTTCACCGATGAACCGCCGCGGGATGCTGAACCCATTGGGATAAACATCGTTGAGCACCAGCAGTTTGGAAGTCAGGTCGCCGATCGCGTCACGCACGTTTATCCAGGGCTCGCCGGCATAGAGGTGGACGTTCCTGATCCCGTGGGACTTTACCACCGGCAGATGTTTGTTCTCCCGTTCGCCTTTGCGGGCGCTGACCACCACCGTGCGGTTATGGCAGGCGTGCAATAGGTCTCTCGAGTATCCGTCGCGCAGCATGGCCCGGATCACACCGTCAAGCTGCCAGGGGGTGGTCGAGCACGCCGGGTAGAAGTAGTGCCACGAGATATTCACCTTCAGGGCGGTGTCCACTGTCCGATCGATGACCTGTTGGTATCCCGCCAGGTTCATCGCGCGGTGGTAGTCTTGAAGCACCGTTGCCGGTTGGGTTCGCAGGATCGCCACCTTAGATCGCATCGGCGGTCTCCAAAGTCTGGTTGTAGGGCGGGTTCCACCCGCCTTTGTCGCATTGCGTGGCGGGTGAAACCCGCCCTACTTGCCTCTTGCCTCTTGCCTCTTG
>JAGLWJ010000110.1 GCA_023133475.1 Phycisphaerae bacterium
GGCGGTACAACAGGCTGGACGGGTTTACTGAATACTTACTAATTATCAAAGGGAGGCATAAGCCCGCGGGGGCTTGCGTCGAATACCTCGCGGAACTCCCATAGGGCAGGCTGCTCCACTACCTTACGCTCCGCTGGTGTGCCCTCACGCAAGCCGCTACTCACGCCGTCACCAGGTAAAAGCACCGCACCCAATGCCAACGGATGATCGGGGAACAAATACACCTGCTGATCCAACCGTCCGCCGAAGCGTGTGTCAGCCAGCAAAACCTCATAGTTCGGCGGTGGGCTTGGTTCCTCCGGCTGGAGGAATGCTTCAAATGCTTCCCAGGTGGCTGCGATGGGCTCGTCGAATTCCCATTGGATGGCGACCGGCTCTTGTGAGGTGGGGCGGGAATCGTCGGGCGTCTCGGTGAGGGCGTCATGGTCGTCGTCGATGTCTTCAAACTGCTCGTCCCAGGGCTCATCCTCGCACGGAGCCAAAGCATAGTCGAGGTCATCCAGCAAATCTTCGGTTATTTCCAGGCTGATTTCTTCCGTGATGACCTCGTCTGTCTGCACTGCGGCGGTGCGGCTGCCCGTCAGCAGGGCTTCGCTCTCGGGTGTTTTGATGGTGATGGGCGTATCATCGGCTTGTGCGACAGCCTCCCAGTCATCCATGTCAACCTTGGGCTCCAGAGCGGTTTCCAGTTCCAGATGTGGTGCTATCTGAGCCAGTTGGACCTTGGCTGCCTCGAAATTCGGCGCCAGCGACAACACGTGCTCGAAGGCGTGGGCGGCGTCGCGGTAGCGATGGCGGGCGCGGAACATCAGCCCCAGGTTGTAGTAGGCATCAGGCTGAGGCACTGCCTGCCGGAACTCGCCAAGTGCCTCTTCGAGACGCCCGGTCTTGAAGAGCACCATAGCCAGGTTGTTATGTGCACGTGCGAAGTCGGGTTTGAGACGAATGGCGTTGCGCAGTTCCGCCTCGGCGTCCGTCCATCGCTCCTGGAGCATGTATTCGAATCCCAGGTTGTTTCGCAAGAATGCCCAGTCTGGTCGCAACTCGACGGCTTTCAGCAAGGCCCTTTGAGCCGCGGCGTGTCTTCCGAGCCGCCCCAGCAGCACGCCGAGACGATTATGTGCAGGCACGTAATCGGACCCCTCGGCGAGAGCTTTGCGGTATTGGATGATGGCTTTGTGAATGTCGCCTTGTTGCTCGAAGAGTTGACCAGCCGCAAAGTGCGTTCGCGGTTGGATTTCCGGCTGAGCAACTTCGGTGGCCAGGTTGGCAGCCTCGGCGTCGGCATTAAGCCAGTTGGGCTGATGGGGGTTGAAGCTGGCACACTCCTTCGGCACACAACCCGCCAGAGCAACAGTGGAGCAACAACACAGGACCGATAATAAACGCCGGATTTGCTCGTTCACGTCTGATACCTCACCTAATTTTGCGGGGCGGAAGATTATTCGCCACCGAAGCCGGATTCAGAATCGGAGTCGTGGTCGGTGACCGTCCCTTCCTGTTTGATGCGGATTGCCTCGTCGGCTTCGGTCGCCCGCCCTCGCGGTAGGCCTTCCTTGACGGTCACCATGGTCATGTCCAGACCGGTGGAAGCGAGAAAGTCGGAGACATTGCGGAGGCGCAGGTCGGTCAGTTCTTCCTCGTTCGAGACGGTCTCGAAGTGGATGGTCCCGCCGTGATCGTGCAGCAATCGGCTGTAGCTTTGGAGTCGCCAGGTGCCCAGCCCGTTGATTTCCGCGGTGTGCGGCACGAAGTGGATGTCGGCGATACACATGTCGTGCAACATGGCATTGTCCACCATGACGGTGTAGTATTTCTGCATCTCATTGGAGTTGTTCGAATAGCCCTGTGGAGGAGCGTTGAGCCGCTCGGTCGGGCCTTGGCAACCCAAGCAGGTAAACACGAACCCAATTGTCAGACACCTGACCCACCGGCGATAAGCTTTCATATCGAATTCCCTTTCGACTATGTCGTCCCAAGCTCACTGGATGTCTTTCTGCTCCGTCGTTTATGGAATATCGAGCGAATCGGTCAGCCACTTGGGCAATTATCGGCCGATTTTGCAAAATCAAGAACTGTAGGGCGGGTTCCACCCGCCGCTCAGGGCAATCGCAATGAATTGAGAATGGAGAATGTGGACATTCGCAACGGCGCCGGGGTATTTAGCGGCGACAAGTCCACAGCGTTTAGCGGCTCCCCAACGGGGAGCGTGTAACAAAGAAGCGGGGAAAATGGGAAATGCTAGCTAGGTGGCGTTTTCTTCATTTTCCATTTTCCATTTTCCATTTTCCATTCTCAATTCCGCATTAACGGAGTGAGTTGATGAGCAAGATCGAGAAGGTGGCAGTCTTTGGGCTGGATTGTGCCGACCCCTGCCTGATGTTCGATAAGTGGATCGACGACCTGCCATTCACCAAAGAACTGCTGAGCAAATCCACCTACGGCAATTTGACCAGTAGCATTCCGCCGATCACGGTGCCGGCCTGGTCGTGTATGGCTTCTGGCAAGGACCCCGGTCGTCTTGGCATCTACGGTTTCCGTAACCGTGCGGACCACTCGTATGACAAGCTGGCTATCGCCACCTCGCTGGCGGTGAAGGAGAAACGTATCTGGGAGATGATGGGCGAGCACGGCAAGGAGTCGATCATCGTCGGCTTCCCCGGCACCTACCCCATCACCAGACCGATGAAAGGGCACATGATCACCAGCTTCCTGACGCCCGACCCCCAGAAGTGCGAGTACACCTGGCCGGCGTCCTTGAAGCAGGAGATCAAGGTTCTGGTGGGCGAGTACCTGGTGGACGTGAAGGGCTTCCGCACCGAGGACAAGCAGTGGCTGCTCGAGCAGATTTACGAGATGACCGACAAGCGGTTCAAGGTGGTTAAGTATCTGGTCAACCAGAAGCCGTGGGACCTGTTCTGGATGGTGGAGATGGGGCACGACCGCATACACCACGGGTTCTGGGCCCAGATGGATACCACACACCATAACCATGTGCCGGACAATCCTTTTATCAACGCGATCCACGATTACTACGTCCACACCGACAAGCTCATCGCCGATGTGGTCTCCACCTTCGATCTGGAAAAGACCGCGATCATGTTCGTCAGCGACCACGGAGCCAAAGCCATGGTCGGCGGGTTCTGCTTCAACACCTGGCTGATGGACCAGGGGTATCTGCACCTGAAGAAAGAGCTGTCCGGTGTGGAGAAATTCGATGTAGCCAACATCGACTGGGACAAGACCACCGCCTGGGGTGACGGTGGCTATTACGGGCGGTGCTTCATAAACGTCAAAGGGCGCGAGCCCAACGGGCAGGTCCCGCTCGAAGAGTACGAAACCTTCCGCAATGAACTAAAGGCCAAAATCGAAGCCATCGTGGATCATCAAGGCAAGCCGATGGGCAATGTGGCTCATCGGCCGCAGGACCTCTATAAGGTGGTGAATCGGGTGGCGCCGGACCTGGTGGTGATCTTCGGCGACTTGCGTTGGCGCAGCGTGGGCAGCGTGGGCAACAGCAGTTGGTACACCTTCCAAAACGACACCGGACCCGATGACGCCAATCATGCTCAGGAGGGACTGTATTTGCTAAGCCACCCATCGCTGGCAGCGAGGGGACGGATGAACGGACCCACACTCTACGACGTGACTCCGACAATCCTGGACATGATGAAACTGCCCATCCCGGACGACATGCGCGGAACGTCGATATTGAGAAATGGAAAATGGAAAATGGAAAATGGAAAATGAGAATCGGCGCCACGTTGAAGGTCGAAAAGTGGAAATGGAGAATCCACGCGAAAAGACGACCACTGCGACAGCACAAGGGCGTTTAGCTTGGACTTTTCATGAACGCAGAGACGCAGAAAACGCAGAGTATTGCAGAGAAGGAAGTAGTGGTTCAAGCAACTGAATTCTCCCGTTGACACTGTGTATATGAGCTTTTCTCTGTGAATTTCCCTAACTTCTTATTCTGCTCAACTCTGCGATCTCTGCGTCTCTGCGTTCATAAATTATCCGGGTTAGCGGCGCGGTTGCAACGAGGATGTTGCCCATCCCCCCATTTTCCATTTTCCATTTTCCATTCTCAACGCGGAGGCGTGAGGAGTGACTGAACCCCGGGTCATTGATACGGTTCTGTTCGACATCGGGAATACGTTGCTCGATTTCGAGGTGCTCGATCCTCGACTTTACTTCGACGAGGGGTTTCGTCTGGGCTATGAGTATCTGACTTCGCGTGGGTATACGCTGCCGCCGTTTGGGCGGTACTCTCGTGTTGTGCGTCGTGCCGTGCTATGGCGGTATCTGTGGTCGCGGCTGGTGCGTCGTGAGATGCGGCTTTTCGAGGGCATGATCGCCGCGCATAAGTCCCTGGGCATCGTTCTGGACCACGACACGGCGGTGGAGCTGGCATGGCAAAGTTATCTGCCCATGCGCCGGGCGGGTGTTGTGGACCCGTCAGCCCGGGCAGTCTTGCAAGAACTTCGCTCACGCGGGTACAAACTGGGGATCGTCTCCAACACCGCCACCCCACCAACCGCCCTCGATCGACACCTCCAGGAAGAGGGTGGGCTGTTGGAGTTCTTCCCCATGCGGGTGTACTCCTGTAACATCGGGTACATGAAGCCGCACCGCAGGATTTTTGAGATCGCACTGAGCCGGATGGGCTCCGTCGCCGCCGGCACCATGTACGTGGGTGACAAGGTCGAGATCGATGTGAAGGGGGCTGGGCGGTTGGGAATGGCCACCGTGCTTAAGTCGCCGAATGGGACAGGCCCACGTGGTCGCCGACAGCCGGACCACACGGTCCGTTCGCTCGCCCAGTTGCCGCAAGTGTTGGAGTCGTACGCCTTTTCATGCCCGTCGAACTGACTCCCGAGCAAGTGCTCCGTGGCTACCAGCAGGGCATCTTCCCGATGGCGGACGGCTGCGGAAGGATCGAGTTCTATGCGGCAGACCCGCGCGCGATAATCGACCCGCAAACATTCCACGTTCCGCGAACGCTGCGACAGCTCTATCGCCAACAACGGTTCGAGTTGGCGGTCAACCGCGATTTCCCGGCGGTGTTGAGTGCCTGTGCCAACCGCCCGGAGGGGACGTGGATCTCCACGGAGATCGCCCGCGTGTACACCGAGTTGCACGAGTTGGGCTTCGCCCATAGCGTGGAGGCGTATCAGGGAAGTGCCCTGGCTGGCGGATTGTATGGGATCAGCTTTGGTGGGGCCTTCTTCGGCGAGTCGATGTTCCATCGGGTGCCCAATGCCTCGAAAGTCGCCTTGGTTTACCTGGTGGAGCGAATGAACCGGCGAGGCCTGGCATTGTTGGACGTGCAGTTTATGACCGATCATCTCCGACAGTTCGGCACCATCGAGATTGCTCATGAGGAATACATGGAGCGGCTGACGGCGGCTTTACGCTTGCCCTGCCGCTTCGCGTGAAAAATCAGTGCCGCTCCCTTACGGTCGCGGTGCTGGTTGGGGGGTGGCCCACCGCTTTAGCGGTGGGGGACACGAATGGTTCATCCGAGCATCATCGGGTCCCGTAGCGGTATGGGCGCTTGGATTCGCGTCCCCCACGGCTAAAGCCATGGGCCACCCAGATGTAGGGCGGGTTTCACCCGCCTTCGTTGCTTGGATTGGCCACGCTTGGGTCAGAATATCTCATACAACCGCGCGTCGCCTGGGGCGATGTCCAATGTCAGCTTGATTCCACCATGGCGTATCACAGTGACCGTGCCCAATGACAAAGCGGTGTTATCAGGCACCTCCACCAGGCGTTTGGCCGGCAGTCCCGCGATGACCTCGTCCAGCGTGAGCGAGCCCCTGAGGCACTGCGACCGGGAATGATTGAACACCAGCAAAAGCCGCCGCCGGCCGGTGGCAAACAGAGTTATCCCACATTGCTCATCCGCCCCCAACGGAGCGGGAAACGATCTGACCTCCAGGCGGTCCAAGATTGGGCCCCATGCCTGCATACGCACCGCCATACGCTTGACCGCGTTGATCTGCTCGACACCGACATTGCCGTTCCAGTCCACCAACGCCGCCCCCTGCCCGGGGACCTTACGGTACTGATCGATGACCAATCCGCCGGTCAACCCAGCCGACAAACCTGCGTGAAACCGCCATAACCAGCGACGCACGGCTGTGGCGGAACTCTCGCCAGGCTGACGGTCGCAGCCCAAGGCCATCATCGGGCGACCGGGGTGTGTTGGGGGATGAGTATGGCACATCCGCGGATGGTGTGCATGGGACCCGGCATCAGCCGGTGTCTGCGGCGGAGCGGCGCGTATCCCCGCCCATGCCGTCAGCACGACCGACCCCAAAATCACCCCGCTGCTTTGGGCAAACGTGAGCGGCAGCGATGGGTTGGCTTCGTACAACGCCGCGATGCGCTCAATACGTTGAGCCGTTTCCTTGTCGGTGGCATATCCGAGATCAACAGCCCACGGCGTCACAATTGCCGAACTCTTGCCCTTGGTCAGCCATGAAACCGAAGTGGTGTCGAAGTCCGGGTTGCCGGTCATCACATAGTGCCGGGCTGACCGATCGGGCAGCACCGCTTTGAGATGATGCCGTTGGGCGGCTGCCGCCACCATGGCGAAGTCGGCGGGCTCGACGTGCCGGAAGAAGACGGTATTAAGCCCCATCCGGTGGATTGTGCCAAGATCAGCCTTGAGCCGGCCAGCCAGGCGGTCACCATCTGTGCTGAGGAGCGGCTCCACGGCGTACCGGATGCCCACCGGCCAGAAGGTCTGATCCGGCTCACAACGCAGGGCTGTCCGATCCCGCGAGCAACCCCCGCCGGCGGCAAGCGGAGCCATGAGCACGGCGATTAGTAGGGCGGGTTTCACCCGCCTTCTCGGTGTTGCTTGGCGGGTGGAACCCGCCCTACCACCGGCGTGGACGCCGGTGCCACCGCGGCGGGCATGGGTGGCCCATCGCTTTAGCGGTGGGGGACACGAACGGTTCGCCGATTCGTGTCCCCCACGGCTAAAGCCATGGGCCACCCAGCCATCGACACATACACCACGGGGCGGGTTGACATCGGCGATACCACCTGGATACACTTTGTCTGGAGATGAGCAGTCAATCGTGCCATACATGGAGGTTGCCTTTCTTGGATATGTCTTTTTTGCCACTTCGCGGGCTTGGGGTTGTCGTGTTGCTGCTGGCCGGCGGTTGCAGCCGCACGCCGGTGGACATCAGCGATACCGCCACCCGGCAACAATTGTCGTTGCTTATGCCGACAAAGGTGAACATCGTCCGCCCCTTCACACGCTTCAACGGCTTCGACAACGAGAATCGGCCGGACGGAATCGAACTGTTGGTCAGGCCTATAAACTCGCTCGGCGATCCGGTGAACATCGCCGGGCAGATCATCGTTGAACTGTACGAGTTTCGCCAGGCTTCGGGCGACAGCAAGGGCTCTAAATACAAGCAGTGGGACATCGCCCTGGTCAGCGAACGCGATCAGCGGATGTATTGGAATCGCACGACCAACATGTATGAGTTCCATCTCCAATTCGAGACGGCGTCGCTGCCGCCCAGCCGCAAATACGTTCTACAGGTGACCTACAACACTCCGCTCAGCGAGCACATGGTGGACGAGTACGTTTTAGAGGTGCCGCTGTCAACTCCTGCGTTGGCTGTCGGCGGAGATTAAGACCATATTACTGAAGACGGGAACGGTAACCACACGGAGAAATGCAATGAGAATAACAAAATGGACCACGGGTGTAATGTTGGCGGCTGGTATCCTCTTGGTTTCGGGCGGATGTGCCGACAAGCTTACCCGCTCCCACTTCGAGATGATCGAGTTGAACATCTCCAATACCGACGATGTCGCCAGGACCATCGGCGACCCCAGCTACAAGCTGGACGACCAATGGCATTATGAGCGGGTCGATAAACACTTGAACGTCATCATCAACTTTAGCGACCAGGGCGTAGTGGCCCGAAAACAGTGGATCGACGCTCGCGGTGACGGCGTGTGGGAAGACACCCAACAGCCCGGCGATACGGATACCCACGAATCCACCAAAATCCGCAGCATTAACGAGTAGGGCGGGTTCCACCCGCCTTATCACCGGCGGGGGGGATGGGAAACGTGATGAATTGAGAATGGAGAATTGAGAATTGAGAATGTGGACGCTCGCAACGACGCAGCGGTGTTTAGCGGCGACAAGTCCGTAG
>JAGLWJ010000111.1 GCA_023133475.1 Phycisphaerae bacterium
AAGTAGATACCGCATCGTGAGCAGTAGTGTTGTGAATAGGTCACCTTCACATCGACGGGTCGATCTGCCTTCAGATCACCCAAGTCGTGCAACGTTCGCGTGACCACCCGGTCGCGGTAGGCCGAATGCTCACATTCCGGGCATGGCCGATGTCTGTAATTGCGAGAGCGTTGAGCGACTTTGGCTTTGGGCAGGTCTTCGCCCCGAGTGATGCCCTCGGTCGCATCCGGTAAGTACTCCCTGGGGCTATTCATGGCCATCCTCCTACGAAAACGTCCTATGTTCTCGCAGGATTCATCGACCGAGTACGCCGAAGATCAACAACAAAACCCGGTAATGTTGCTACAGACTCGATTTGGGGCCCGATGACCTTTCGAGGTGGTTCTTGACCATGTTCTGCGCCGCACGCTTTCGCGCAGCGTACACATGGCCACCCGTCCCCGCGGAGGGCGAAATCGGCTCGGCAGGAGCCTCGCCCTCCCTGGCCAGAACCTCGCGCTCCGCGTGGGAAACCGCTAACGCTTGGAGAACTGGAACCGCCGGCGAGCACCGCGCTGGCCGTACTTCTTACGCTCGACCCGTCGCGAGTCGCGAGTCAGGTATCCGCCGTCACGCAACATCTGTTCGTGCTGGCGATCGTAATGGCAAATTGCCCGGGCCACGCCAAGGACAATAGCCCCCGCCTGCCCGGTGGTTCCACCGCCCTTGATATTCACGAACACGTCCAACTTCTTGAGCATTTCGGTAGCTTTTAGCGGGGCGCGGACCGCCAAACGATCGACATCCCTGGCGAAGTGCGTATCCGCGTCGCGGTTGTTGATCTTGAATTCCCCCGTCCCCGGACGCACTCGCACTCGGGCAATGGAGGTCTTTCGCCGACCGGTTCCCCAGTAATATCCGCCAGGAGTGGGCTTGGTCCAGTCCCTGCGATTATCGGACGGCTCAGGCGTGTCCGCCAACGGAGCCGAAACCACCGGGACCACCACCTCAGGCTGCCCGGCGGATGCTTCAGGTTCCGCAGGCGTTGGAGCAGATGCTTCGGGTTCCGCAGGCGTTGGAGCGGATACTTCGGGCACTGCAGCCGGAGGTGTAGTAGCCGCGGGCGTCGTAGTCGGAGGTGTCGCAGCCGGAGGCGCTGTTTCCGGAGCACCGGATTCAACAGGTTGTTGGGGTGTCGGGGTAGGCTGAGATTCAGGAGTTTGTTCTTCTGTCACGGATCGGGTCTCCGACTTAGGATGTCATCCAGGGCTTGGGTTGCTGAGCGGCGTGCGGATGGCTTTCGCCGCGATAAACTTTCAACTTCTTGAGCATCTTTCGACCGAGTGCACTTTTGGGCAGCATTCGCCGCACGGATTCAGTTATGATCCGTTCGGGGTGGTGTGCGAGCACTCGACGGTAGGGGGTTTCCTTATAGCCCCCCGGGTAATAGGAGTAGCGGTCGTAGTGCATGGTATCGGCTTTACGGCCGGTGACGCGGATTCTCTCCGCGTTGGTAACCACCACAAAGTCGCCGGTATCTATGTGTGGAGTGTAGGTGGGCTTATGTTTGCCCATCAGCACTCTGGCGATCTCCACAGCCATTCGACCGAGGATTTTACCCTCCGCATCGACATGATGCCACCTGGGCTGCAACTCGCCGGTCTTGGCCATGTAGCTTGGTATCCTACCTATTGGCATAAACTTACACCCTTCCTTCTTGTAGAAACCTACAACGCAAGTTGAGCATTCTAGGGGTTTTCTTTAGCACGTCAAGGTCTTTTGTCGGGCATTTGCGATACAAGCAGGGTTATTGTTCCAACACATCTGAAGGGGCTGTCGATAAAGTCGTACCGCAGGCTTCCAGCCTGCATAGTGTCCCATAAAAACGAGACTTATCGCCTACTGTGCAGGCTGGAAGCCTGCGGTACAGGGTTTATCGACAGCCGCTAAAGCGATGGGCCACCCGCCTGATGCCACAAAATATGGCCACACCCCCCGCCGTGCGGTTTCAGGGGGGATTGCCGCGGCTGTGTGGTATGATGGTTCCTGCGGTGGTCCCGGGATATCCGGGCAGCACTGAGAAGCGAGGGGACCCATGAACGAAGCGGAACGAGCCGCCTTAGTGAAGTTGGCAGTGAGAGGCGATACGGACGCGCTGCAGCGCTTGATGGTCTGCTATCACCCGCCACTCCGCAGGCTGCTTGAAGGCGAGATTGAGCGGCGATTCCGTCGCCACATCGATCCGGACGACGTTTTGCAGGAAGCGTATGTATCGGCCTTTAAGTCTGCCGGAGACTGCCGCTTTGACGGCCCGGGTGCTTTCTACCGGTGGCTTGAGGCCATTGTCCGGAGCCGGCTCAAGAACCAGATTCGCTCGCTCAAGCAGCAGAAGCGCGACGTTGACCGGGAGGTAGCTTGGCTGCCGGGTGCCACCGCGTCCTACTCGGCTCTGATCGATCGATTGCCTTCGCCGCAGAGCACTCCGAGTCGCCAGGTCTCCAGGGAGGAGGCTACTGCGGCGATGCTCTCGTGCCTTGCCCAATTGACGGATGATCAGCGCAGCGCCATCAAGATGCGTTTTCTGGAAGAGCGTCCAGTGTCCGAGATCGCCTCCTGCCTCGGCAAAAGCGAGACGGCTGTCCACATGCTGTTTCATCGGGGCCTCAAGGCATTGCGCGAGTTGATGGGGTCGATCACGAGCTACCTGACGAGAACGTAGCGGTCAGCCGTTGGCTACCAACTCGTGGCCGCAGCAGTTCGAATCGGCTCTCATTGCTCCGTTCACAGCTCCGACGCTTCGTCGCATTCGCACTTTTTCTGAAAATCGCGCGTTAAAGCAGGGCGCAAACCGTGTTCGTATCCTTGGAGGCCGGGCGGTCTTGCTCGTGCCCCCGTCGGTCCGGCGGACTCTGGTGAAGCGGGTTCTAGAGAGTTTGTATAAGGAGGATATGAAATGTTGTTGTTCAGAAGAACGATCGTGTTCTGTATTGTGGGCGGATTCGCCATTATCGTGGGCGCAGAGCGGGTGCAAGCTGTCGATTGCAACGGCAACGGCGTTGACGACGCTCAGGACATCGCCGCCGGGACCAGCCAGGATTGCCAAAGCAATGGCATCCCTGATGAATGCGATATCAGTGAGATCTCGCCTCTGGACGTGACGTGGTTCAAGGTGCCGGAGAATCCCGTTATCCCGGGCACGGAACCCTATGTTGGATGGTACCGCAACCCTTGTGTCATCTATGATGACGGCATATATAAGATGTGGACCGGTTCTGACCGCGACATCAAATGCAGTACGTCCCCAGATGGTGTCGATTGGAGCTATCCGCCCGAGGTCTGCGGTCCCGCACTGGATACTTACGGCTTCAATTCGCCCTGTGTCATCAAGGATGGCGACGTCTACAAAATGTGGTACAAAGCCTGGGATGGTAGCGGTGTGTGGTGCGGCTCCTGGTTTGAGTACGCAACCTCACCAGACGGAGACACCTGGACCAAGTATGGCCCCGTGCTCGAATGTACGCCGGGCGGACCGACCTACGATCACTGGAGCATGAGCGACCCATCCGTCATTAAGGACGGCCCGGATTCCTACAAGATGTACTATTCGGCCCAGTCAGGAGGTACGCCGAATCAACTCACCGTGGCTCTGGCTACTTCCAGTGACGGCGTCGCCTGGGAGAAGTGGGGCGTTGTTCTCGAGGCGGACGGCACGGGATTTGACGCCGAGGCCGTCAATTGTTCGGAAGCTTTCTTTGAAAACGGCGTTTACTATCTTCTCTACGGCGGGCGCGCTACGGCTGGGGCAGAGCCCACGATATTGGGCATCGCCTGGTCCACGGACGGTTACACCTTCACCAAGTTGGACGATCCTTATCTCGAACTCGGTGGGCCGGAGGACTTTGACAACCACAGCACCGGTGCAGTTGCCAGTTTGCTGCACATCGGCGACCAGTACTGGCTCTGGTATACCGGGTTGGGCGACGGCAATGACTGGGACTACATCCGGTCTATTGGACTGGCAACGGCTTTCGCGGGCGGAACCAGCCAGGACTGCAACAGCAACGGTGTCCCGGACGAATGCGACCTCATTATGGACCACAACTGCTGCGAGACGGGATCCGGGCCCGGGTGCAGTGATCCGGCAATCGAGGACTGTGTGTGCCAGATCGATCGCTATTGTTGCCTCACGCTGTGGGACGAGATTTGCGTGGACGAAGTGCTCAGCCTGGGATGTGGAACCTGCGAGCCGATCAGTAGTGATTGCCAACCTGACGGCATTCCCGACGAGTGCCAGCTTGTTGACAACGACTGCAACACGAATGCGGTGCCGGATGATTGCGAGGCTGATTTCGACGGCGATGGTCTGATCGACGGCTGCGATTCCGACATCGATGATGACGGCGTTTCCAACCAGGAGGATGCTTGCAACTACACGCCGCTGGGGGCGAACATCGTCACGGATCCGCAGGATCCCCTGTACGGAACCCTCCGTGGCGACCTCGATGGCGACTGCGATTGCGATCTGGCGGATTACGCCATCTTGCAGGCGGACTTCACCGGCCCCAACGGGTAGGAGGTGTGTTGCCTCGGTGTCGTGCTCGGAAAAGAATCGTCGCCCCGTCCGTCGTCAATATGCGGGCGGGGCGACTTCATGTCTTTGGAGCTTTCTACGGACTCACACCCATCCCTGACCCAGAGGGACCGTCGCCCCTCCGGGGCTCCGTCGGCCATACACCCTTGTCCCCACGGGCTCGCGCCCGTGGTATAGAGAACGCATTATCCCCTAAGCCCCAGAGGGGCGACGGAAGTTCGGAGCAACATTGTGGGACACTCATACACCGCTCTCTATTACCACGTCATCTTCAGTACGAAGAACCGTACACCGCAGATCACCTCAGAACTCCATACACGCCTTTACGACTACATCGGAGGTGTTGTGAAGGGTGAGAACGGGACGCTCCTGACGGCGGGCGGAATGCCCGACCATGTGCACCTGCTCATCGCCTTCCACGCGAGCGCACGTGTCGCCGACATGCTGCGCCGCATCAAGGCGAACTCATCGAAATGGATTCACGAAACCTGGCCCGACAAGAGAGGTTTTGCCTGGCAATCCGGCTACGGCGCATTTTCCGTCAGCCGATCTAACCTGGACCAGGTCCAGACGTACATTGAAAACCAGGAAACGCATCACGCTCGTTTATCATTCGAGGAGGAATTCGTTTCGTTCCTGAAACGACATGGTGTGCCCTATGACGAGAAATATGTATGGGGGTAATCACGTCGCGTCCCTCGCCACGGAGGGGCGCAGGTGCGTAGCCACGGGCGTTAGCCCGTGGTACAGAGACGGCGCCAACCTTGAAGCCCTGGAAGGGCGACGGAGATATGGGACAACATCGTGAACCGAGCGATATCCGTCGCCCCTCCGGGGCTCGGACGTATTTGCCACCGCTTTCCACGGGCTGACGCCCGTGGCTATGAACCTCCGCCGCTCCGCGGCTGGTTTACATATTTGCCGTTCTGGATGATCGGGCACCAGTGCTCGTGCCAATAATCTACGTTGTCGGTGGGCGGACGGCAGATCTCAAGGCTGGAATTGACGATCATCGCTAGAGATTCCGGTACTTTCCGGAAAGGAGTGTACACCGGAACTCTGATACAGTGCGTGTCATCCTCGCCCAGCGGGCACAGCTCGACACGCCTGAGGTGAACATTCGCCACTTCGTCCGGTTCCGGAAGCCTGGGGTTCCCTCGTCCCTCAGACACATCTACGGTGTCCGGGCCTTGGGGCAGGTCCAGAAACGCATACGCCCAGGGCCGAACTGGCTGCAGGTCGGGCACGCGGTGTTTACACAAGGGCGGGCCCAGGCTGTTCGTGTTCACGGGATCGAGCATGTCCTCAGGATCAAGAATCATGACGACGGACACCATGTCCCACCGCGTAAGCGGTTCCTCGTCACCGGGTTTCGGTTCATGAAAGCCATCCAGTTTGTTGTTCAGCCCACCGGCGATGATCGCCGTCCGTCCCGGCCCAAGGAAGTCCGGAGACACCAGAAGCTGGGTGATTTGTCCCATGTGCCAGAAGGTCGAGCGCACTTCTCGGGTGCGCGGATCGATGATTGAAACGCGCGAAGCGTACTGGTCATGGTCACTGGCGGCCACGACCAACTCGTCACCGTCTTCACCGTCAAGATCCCCTACGGCGAGGCACCAACATCCGAATCTTGTCGGCAGTACACAGTCAGGCCACTTCCTCTCGGAGGATAAGTCCAACCGCCAAACCTCGTTCCCTCTTTTCCCCTTTACGTCGTACCCGAAGAGGCAATCGCCCTCGAGGGGCCGGAATGTGCCCGCCACCACAATTCGGTTGCCGCTCCCGTCCGGATCGACCAGCACAACACCGGCGACGCGTCGCGTCTCGACCGGGAATGTATGAAAGGGCTTCCATCTCGAATCATCATCATACCTTGCCGAGATTGTTAGCGTGTTTCGTCTATCGCTATCTTGCTCGACCTTCACCGCTTGGATTCTCGGCCTGTCATCTGACCGGCTGGAAAACCGGTCCCACAGGAATCCTCCGGTAAGCAACGCGGTGGCGAACAGTCCAATCAGCATCCCGCGGCGCACTCGACGGCGTCTTTGCGGCGACCGAATCCGCTCGCCGGCGTTAAGGGCAGCGATGGCCTCTAAGGCGGAATCGAAACGGTCCTCCGGACGTTTGGCCATCAGGCGTAAGGCCAGGCTGGCTAGGTGCGGGTCAGCATCCTTAATCATCGTGCGCGGGTCCGGTGGGTCGTTGTGCAATATCTGGTGGATTACGGCGCTGGGGGTGTCGGCCTTGAACGGCGTCTGGCCGGTGAGCATCTCGTACAGCACTACGCCGGCAGAGTAAAGATCTGTCCGATAATCAATCTGGCCAGTACCCACTGCTTGCTCGGGACTCATGTACTCCGGCGTCCCGAGGATTGAGCCGGTAGTCGTCATCCGCGAGGTCGAGCCCTGCATGCGAGCGAGGCCGAAATCAGCGATCTTGACGGCTTGGTTCGCCTGATCGACGAGGATGTTCGAAGACTTGATGTCCCGATGGATCAGACCGGCCTCGTGCGCGCGAGCCAAGGCGGACAGAATCTGCCCGAAGAACGGCAAGATCGTCTTGGCGGGCAAGGGCCCTGCCTCTTGAATGAGCCCACACAGTGAGGGGCCGTCGACAAACTCCATCGCCAGGAAATGGGCGCCGTGCTCCTCGCCCACGGCGTGGACGGTGACGATGTTCGGATGGCGCAGAGCGGCTACTGCCTGGGCCTCGCGAGTGAAGCGCGCAAGCGCTGTCTGGTCTCCCGCCAGATCGGGCCTGAGTATCTTCAGCGCAACAGTACGATTGAGGCTCTCTTCGTAAGCCTTGAGAACGATCCCCATGCCTCCCTGGCCGATGAATCCCTTGATCTTGTAGGCGCCTAGTTCAGCCAGATATCCGGGGCGCGACGTCCTGCGCAATATCCCCTGGGCGATGAGGGCATCGATTCGCGCCCGGCCAGGACCCAGATTGCGGAGCATCTCGAGATGCATCCGAAGCTCGTCAGCCAAGTCAGGATGTGCAGCCAGCAATCCTGCTTCGGACTCATCCTCACCTGCAGCCCGACGTTCAGCGAAGTCGCTGAGGATCTTCCCGATCCGGGCGTCGCGCAGGTCGTCGTCATGTTCGGTTGCCTTAGCCCGCATTTCTCACAAGGGGGGTGGGGTGGCCGTCGAAGCGGCAGCGCGGGCGTGCTCGACGCCGTTTGGCGAAGGTCCGGGGCGACTTGTGTGCGGAACCGCCACGTTGCCGGCTCGAACCACAGCAAAAAGCGGGTTTTCAGGGCCAAT
>JAGLWJ010000112.1 GCA_023133475.1 Phycisphaerae bacterium
GCCGCGATTTGGGCGTACCACCTCCGACTCGCCATTCGAGCTTGTACACAAGTAGGCTGCGGAGCGTGCCTCAGCAACGTGGAGACAACGGGCTAACCCCGCAAAGACGAGCGTAGACGCGCGCGAAGATACCCTGGTATGGGCAGCTCTCCGACAGCGAAATCCAAACCTTCCGAACCGTGACACGGATTTGAGCCCCGATCTTCAGCAACTTCACCCGAATGGTCCCGCATTGGGCCTTGGCCAACTCGGTGCCCGACAGACCCAACCGTCGCAAAGCCACCATCAGGGTGTACGCCACAGAGGAAAACCACAAACGTAACTCATTCGCACGCATCGTCGCCGCACTCGTCCGATCAGCGAACAGATAAAGCTGTTGCTCCTTGATCCGGTTCTCCATGTCGCCACGAGCACAATACTCCTTTTCATACAGCGTCTGGGCATCGAACTCATCCGCCGACAGCGACGTAACCACAAAACGAGGATTGGCACCCTTGGCCATGTGCTCCGCCTTGCCAACCACCCGACGTGGCTGGCTCCAACTGTCCAACGTCTGGTAGCAGAAGTCCTTGTACACACGAGCCGCCTGGCTCTTTTTCTCGAACAATTGCTCAGCCTGCTCAAGTTCGTCGGCAATCTCCGCGATCAAACGATTGTTCTTCGCCAACCCCAGCACAAAATCAACGTCGTTCGCTTCGCACCAAACCATGATCGCCTCCCGGCAGAACCCCGAATCGCCGCGAATGACAATCTTCACATCAGGCCACTGCCGACGAATCTCACCTACAATACGCTCAAGTTCCTTTACACTACCAGCCGAGGCGTCGATGTCCGCAGGCCGCAAGCGGGCACAGAGCAGATGCTCACCGCAGAAGATGTACAGCGGCAGATAGCAATAATTCTTGTAGTAGCCGTGATAGAATCGGCCCGACTGGTGACCATGAATCAGATCGTCGGTGGCATCCAGGTCCAACACGATACGCTCGGGCGGCTGATCGTAGGATTGCAGGAAGACCTCGGTGAAGAACGACTGGACGGCTTGCCGATTCAGTGTGATCTTCTTGTAGCGGTTCTTGGCTGTGGCTCTGACCGGCGTGAGTTCCAGCCGATTGAGCGTGCTTTTGCCGGCCAGGGCTTTGCCGCGGTCCTCCAGGCAGACACGGTCCTGGCCGAGCGGGTCTTTCTTGCCCACCAGAACCGCCAAGAATGGATCATGGCGAAGCTCGTCGTGATCGTTCAGGTCCTCGTAGCCCAGGGCCAACCCATAGACCCGCTGAGCCACCAACTCGTTGACGGTATGTTCGATCCGCTCTTGATCGCGATGATCGGTGAAACACTCCGAGAAACCTTGAATGATCTCCGTGGTCCGTTCGACCTCCCGCAAGAGCACTCCGCCGGCGTCGGAGGTGATTTTTCCCCCGTCAAAGCGGGCAACGACTTCCCGCTGACCGAGGGACTGGAAACTGAAGGATTTTTGATTACACTCTGTTGTCATGCGGCTAGCTCCTCTGTGCGATGTAAATTGAATTC
>JAGLWJ010000113.1 GCA_023133475.1 Phycisphaerae bacterium
ATGGTATACATTCAGTGAACCCGTGGTGAGGAGACAATCTTAGGCATTCCGTCGCGCTAGGCCCGGCATTTATGCCGGGTGAGAAGGCCGAACAAAGAACCCCCCCCCGTTCCGCCCCGCCGCCTTCGGCGACGGGGCGGAACGGAGGGACAAAGGCAACCACTCCAATACCCGGCATAAATGCCGGGCCTAGCGCAAGCCTACCCCCCCACAAACCCCATGCTATTCCGCATACGGGTTTACTGAATATTTACGGCGGGTGGAACCCGCCCTACAACTTCTCTACGAACAATGACTTGCGGCGTAGTATGCGCATGTTGGTGCGTATGTGCTCGGCGAGCTGATCCGGGCTGCGGATGCCTTCGATCACTAACTTGTGGTCCGTGGCATCGGTGGAGAGGACTCGAACAGAGCCCAATCCGAATATCCGGTCGAACAGGCTTTTGCGGATGCGCACGTCGTCCACGCGGATAAGTTCGGTCTGGTCGATGGTCTGGGAGAAGATGCCACGCGAGATGAACAATCGCTGGCTGGTGAGGCGGTAACTACAGGAGAAAATGCGCCAAACAATCCGCGCCATGACGGTGGCGATGCTGAGTGCCACCAGCCCAAGCCAGATGGTGAAAATGCCGGCGGTTGAGTTGAGCCGCAGGCATATGATGGTAGTCAGCACGATCGCCAGGACGCCCAGGGCGATTGTCCCGGAGAAGTGTATCCAGTGTGTTCGCCCCTCCCACAGGGTGGTTTCGGCGGATGGGTCGATGGGGGCACCATCCCCGGCGGCGTGGTCGCGCAGGTCGCGGTCGGGGGCTTGGGGCTCTTCAGCGGCAGTTTTGGCGTAGTCTGCGGATTGCGGTGTGTGGTTTGGTGTCTCGTCCACGAGCGGCTCTCCCAAAATGGCCCGGTTTATTGTCCATACCGCATGATACCGGGCCAACAAAGCTACGTCATTAGCAAAAAAAAAGCGTTGACACGGTGCCCGGGTGTGCAAAATATATACAACGTGCCGTGCGTGGTGCGTCGGTGCACATGAGGATGTTGAACAGGGAGCACGGGCTGCTGGGCTGTTAGGGGATGTTTGCCATGGGAATCCGAGGAAATCAAGAGGAAATGCGTGCAATGATTAAATCGGGTTGTGAGGAATTGGTGTCGGTGGTCTTTGCCGATAATCCTGGTGAGGCGGATGAGTGTCGAGCAGTGCTCGAATCGCACGATATCGAGGTGGTGGTCGGCGATCTGCCGGCTGCCGTGAGCACATCGAGCGACATGCTGTTGGGAGTCCCGGTTTTGGTTCCGAAAGTGATGCACTATCGGGCAGCAAACATCCTTGCGGATCGGGCGTGTCACGCCCCCGGCTATCTGGGGATGAACGGGCTCCGTGGCAAGGAGAGCGACTTGGCCCACGACGACGATTTTGAGGAGGAAGAAGACGATGACGACGATGACGACTTCGATGACGAAGATGCTTTCGACGATGACGACAATGATGCCCTGAATTAGTATGATGGCGTTAGCGGCGAGATATTTTTCCCGCTGCCAGCGATGGAGGCGTGGGTATGGCTGACGAACGGGAACGCAAAGAGCAGCGAAAGCAGCCTGATCGGCGGCAAGCCATGGGTCGCCGTAGCGGGTTGGACCGCCGCCGAGGCCCGGGGCGCCGCCGGGGGGAGATTCGCAAAGCCGCCGAGGAAGGTGAAATATCCGGCGAACTGCTCGAGTTTGTGATGGCCATCGACGAGTATAAACGGGTGAACGAACGCCCCTTTCCCAGTTGGACCGAAGTGTTCGAGATCATACATTATCTCGGATACCGCAAGGTCGCCCCGCAGGCCAAGCATGTGAATGTCCCCACTGAAACCGGGGAGGATTGAATCTGATTTAGGTGCTTATCCGCTGTTTCGAGGTGAGGTGCCGGACGTGATCGGCGAGATCGGAAATGCCAGTGAGCAAGCGGCGGCAGCGGTGAAGGTGCTGCTGTACGTGGGGCCTGTGGCTGGCTATGTCTTATGGATCGCCCTGGTCAACAGCCATGGCACCCCCAAGGCGGTTCGGGCCCAGGATGATTTTCTGGCCATGACCGTGGCGTTTTGCCCCTTTGTGGCGGCTGCGGTGTTGAGTCTGCTTCGAGCAGGGTACGGTTGGGCCGCCGTTGCCACTGTGGCGTTGACGCTTCTGTTGTTCCTGCGGTTGTTGCCGCGTAAAAACTCGGGTTGGGTGATATATAACCTGTCTCCACGGCGGGCGTGGATGTTGACGGACCGGTCGTTGCGCGCGTTGGGATGGGCCTATCGTTGGGATGGGCAAACCGCACGGGTGGCGGACAAGGGGTTGTCGCTGGAGATGAGTTTTGTGCCCCCACTTCGCAATGTAACGTTTCACATTTCCCCGTGCGGGCCTCAGCCGCAAGCCGATGACATAGAAGCCCTGCGGGCTGAGCTGTTCAGGCGACTTGCCGGTGAGACATGTTTGCCGTCGGCTTCGGCTTGCGGCCTGTTGCTTGCGGGCGTGGGGTTGCTGATCCTGCCTCTGTGGATGCTGTCTCACCATAGCGCGGCAATTGCCGAAGTGATGACGCAGTTCCTGCTCTCGTGACTCAATTGTAGGGCGGGTTCCACCCGCCATCCCATGCCACGAAGGCGGGTGGAACCCGCCCTACATCCGCGGTGAATCATCCGAGTTATGGGGCGAGCTGGAAAAGGTAAATTGCCGGTTCGGAAGTGTTGGCCACGGCGATGACACTGCCTCCGACGGCGACCCGCCCTAGTATGGTAAGCAAATCGTCATCGGCGGCACTGAGCGGTTCGGAGACGGCAAAGGGCGCCACAGTCTGCACCGCAACCACCCGCGCACGCTCGTTAATCACCAGACAAGCCCGCCCGGTCTCGAAGTGGGCAATGTCAATGGCTACCCGATCGTAAATGCCTTCCAGGAACTGCCGATTGAGCACCGTCAAGGTCTCCGTGTCGACGATGGCGAAGTTGTTATCGCCGTCGATCTGCTTGACCACCACGACCAACACCTCGCTGTCGTGGCTGATGTCGATGGCGATGGCTTCGTCGGCGTTGCCTCCGCTGACATCCACGTTGGCGACGGTGAAAGGCTCGGTGGTTTCAACCGCGACAACCCCACTGTCACCCGCCATGAATACACGCGACCCATCGCGGCTGTAGATCAGGAAACGATCTTTGACGTAACCGCCGGTGGCTTCGTGCAAGTCGACGGGCGCGGCGAAGAAGCCGGTCTTGAGATCATAGAAGAGCACCCATTGCGATGTGCCGTCATCCGCCTCACCGTCGAGCAAAACCGCCAGTTGGTCGCCGGTGGGGTTCAGGCGGCTTAATTCCGGGGTCTCGGCGTTGGGCGTTCGGTATTGAGCCGCCAGCGGATCGCTCACAGTCGTGTAGGTGTGAAAGACGGAGACATTGTCGGCATCACCAGGGTCGGGGCTGACCACGTAGACGAACTCCCCGTTGGTGGAGAAGTCGAAGACGTCCCGCCCCAACTCCGCACCGCCGGCGTCGGCTTCGAAGGTTAGCTCACTCGTGAGGTTGTCGAAGATGAGCAATGCGTTGGGATTGTCCGACAGGAGGGCGACGTGGCTGTTGCCCGGGGCCAGAGCGATGCCGTTATATCCGTCGGCGTCCAACCCGTCCGGGACATGCAGTTCGGTGGTTAAGTAGGTGCCGTCCTGGGGGAAGCGCAAGGCGGTGTCGGAGTTGCGATCGGTCACGGTGCCGGGGCTGCCGTCGTCGGGCAGCACCAGAAGCTCCGGCTTGAAGTTTTCCGGGAGGGGGACCTTGCCGAGGCGGGCCACCTGAAAAGTAGTGCTCTGGCGGGTCAGGTGAATAGTGCCGTGGATGAAATCACCGGCCTGCCCGCAGGTGCTCACCCCGCTGGTGTGACGCTCGACCACCACCGCGAGAAATCGGCCGTCCAGAATCGTTCCGTTGTTGCTGATGGTGTAGGATTCGAGCCGGGCAATGGTCTGGTCGCAGTCGGGGTTGTTGGACCTCGCCAGCACGCAGAGATTCACCCCATCTTCATTGCCGCTGAGCGATTGTTGCAACGAAGCCTCTCCTGTGGCTCGGGTAATGTGCCCGTCGGTTTGGTTGCCGAGGACGTCCACGCGCTCTCGGGTGGTGTTGGTATCGGTGTCATCGGGGTCGAAGCTGATCGTTTCGGTAACGGCGTAGGTCCCTTCGATGTCGGGGGGGCTATTGCCCTCTTGCAGGGAGAAGCCCAGGTCATGGCCCTGGAGTGCGGCGACGGCAGCCTGCACTTCATCCAGGGCTAGAATCTCGGCACAGGTCAGCGCGGGCGTCGTGGCATTGTACAGCACGCGCAGGCGGTTGACGATCAGCGTTTGGGCGGTGCCCGAATCAGCCCGCAGGCACAGCTCGAACGCCCCGTCGCCTGCCGTTGCCAGTGCGTCCGCGTCAGCCTCCACTTGTGCGGGCGTGATCGACTTGATGGTGGTGGTGTCAAAGGTGATATTGAAGCGCCCCACGGCAATTCCGGAGGTGCAAGCGTCCGCAGTGCCCACCGGGGCAATGAGCAGGTCCAGGGTGGTGAGGCCGTTGGAGCCCGAGTCAGCAGGGGCACCGGGCTCAACGCTGACCTCATCGTCAGCCAGGGCAAACCCCAGCCCGCTCAATTGGTTAATCCCCAACTGGGCGGTAAGTGAGACGGATATCCGCTGCTCGCTGTGGCTAAAGCCATCCAACTCGAATTGGCTGACAGCCCCGAGGTTAACGTCGATTGAACCGGTGAAGTTGGTGTTGTTGCCGGAGTTGGAATTGCCGTTGGCATTGCCGGAACCGCCGCCGGGCGGTGGTTGACAACCGAAGAGCATCAACGACACCAGAACCAGTGTGCAGATGAATATTCTGTTCGTGGACATACCCTGTCTTACTACCGCGAGATGCCGCCGGTTGCAACCACGGCGGGTGAAACCCAGGGAAAATGGAAAATGGAAAATTAAAAATGGAAAATGGGGGGATAGAGACGTGATGAATGGAGAATGGAGAATGGAGAAAATGTGGGGTTGGCGGCGTTGCCCAGTTTCGATTTTCCCCCTTATCTTCTCTCTCCTCGCTTTTCTCTGCGTCTCTGCGTCTCTGCGTTCATGAATAATCCAGGTTTAGCGGCGACCCGCAGGGGAGCGCGGAGATCGCAGAGTATTGCCTGGAAAGAAGTTACAGCTAAATCAGGGCATGTCGGGTTTTGATAGTGTGTCTATTGTCTGTTCAACGCTAATTGCGATAACTCCCTACCTCTCAACTCTCCGCGGTCTCTGCGTGCTCCGCGGTGAAATATCCGAGCTAAACGCCGTCGCGCGGGCATTGCGTGATTTGACATGCCGGATGGGTGTTGCTAAGGTGATGTGCCTTTGAGAGAGTGTAAACGATGTCGGTTGAACAGTGGTCAGAGAATATTCTGCTGGTGGATTTCCAGGATGACCCGCTCTTCTCGGATGATCTGGCAACCCTGATCGATCAGTTTTCCGCGAACCCGAATATGGATGTCGTCATCAATCTTGCTCAGGTTGCTTACCTTAACTCGTCCAATATCGCAAGTTTGTTGAAGCTGCGCAAGCTCGTTTGCGTGAACAACCACCGGAAACTCATCCTTTGTGGTGTCAGCACTCATGTCTGGGGCGTGTTTTTGGTGACCGGCTTGGAGAAAGTGTTCGAGTTTGCCGACGATGTCGCGATGGGGCTCACCAGCGTTCAAATCGACGCCCAGGCATAGCGAGTAGGGCAGGGTTGCAAGGCAACGCTACCAACCCCACATTTTCCATTTTCTCCATTCTTCTCTGCGTCTCTGCGTTCGTGAGAAATGCGGGCTAATCCGAGTGGGGTAGTTCGCTTGCCCGTGCCACCCTGAATTCATCACCTGAGCGGCAATAGAGCACCAGTTTCTCGGGATCGGGTGGGATAATCCGCGGTTCGCCGGCGACTTTCATCACCGAGGCTATGTCCTTAAGCCCGTTGCCGGTAACCAGAAGCACGACAGTTTCGTTCGAGGCAACCATGCCGCAAGACACCGCCTTCTTCAGCCCGGCAAGCGATGCCGCAGCCGCCGGTTCGGCAAAAACCCCCGCCCCGCGAGCCAACTCTATGATCGCCCCCAGAATCTCGGCATCGCCGACCCGAACCCCAATACCGCCCGAGGACCGGATCGCCTGCACTGCGGCTGTGCCGTCACGCGGCAGGCTCACCGAAATCGAATCCGCCACCGTCTTGCCGGATACCGGGCGAATCTTCCCGTCGCCTTCCAATGCCCGCACCACCGCGTCACTACCGTCAGCCTGCACCGCCAGCAGACGGGGCACCCGGTCGATAAAGCCGATCCGCTGGAATTCCGCAAACCCCTTCCATACCCCGCTGATGATGTTGCCGTCACCCACCGGGACCACCACCAGGTCAGGCACCTGCCAACCCATCTGTTCGCAGATTTCAAAAGACACCGACTTCTTGCCCTCGCGGGTGAACGGATTGTAGCCGGTGTTGCGGTTGTACCAGCCGAAACGTTCGGTGGCTGACAAACACAGGTCAAATGCCTGGTCGTAGGTGCCCTCGACAGCCAACACCTCCGCCCCAAAAGCCAGCAGTTGAGCCACTTTGGCCCGGGGGGCGGTGTGCGGGATGAAAATGCGTGCCCGTATCCCACAGGCAGCCGCCAACACCGCCGTCGATGAACCGGCATTGCCCGTCGAGGCACCGGTCACCAGATCGCAACCGATGTCACAAGCCCGAGATAACACCACCGCACTGGCTCGGTCCTTAAACGAAGCGCTCGGATTACGCCCGTCATCCTTGATCCACAACGAACTCAGCTTCAGGCTCTCTCCCAGCCGATCAGCCCGAAACAGCGGAGTCCACCCCACCGGCGGCGCGGTGATCCCGGTCTCCACCGGGTAAAGCGCTTGATACCGCCAGAGCGAACGGTCCGGATTCCTTTCCAGCTCATCGCGCGACCACTGGCGACAGACCGCGTCGTAGTCATACTCGATCTGGAGGTTCTCTCCGCAACTGGGGCAAGTATAAACGTTTTCCGTCAAAGGGCAGACGGCTGAACAACCGACGCAGCGCAGCCCACAGACGTAATTCAATCCTGATTTCATTCCGATACGATCCAGGTGCCGCCCTTACCGGCAACCGCCCGTTCGAGGTTCGCGGGAGTCGTAACCAGCGCCGCCTTCCCGCCGCCTTCGAGAAACTCCACAACCGCCTCGATCTTGGGCAACATGCTGCCCGGGGCGAAATGGCCTTGCTCGATATACTGCTTGGCTTGGGCGACCGTGATCCTGTCCAGGGTCTTCTCGTCGGGCTTGCCGAAGTTCAAGCATACCTTGTCCACTGCGGTTGAAATCACCAGCAGGTCGGCGTTCAGTTTGCAGGCCAACAAACTGCTGGCGAGGTCTTTGTCGATGACCGCCTCAGCCCCGGTAAAGCTCCCGTCTGGTTGCCGAACCACCGGGATTCCGCCGCCCCCCACCGCCACTACCACGAAACCGCTGTCGATCAACTGCCGGATGGCCTCCAGCTCGACAATCTCACGGGGCCGGGGCGACGGGACCACCCGTCGAAAACCACGCCCGGCATCCTCGACAATCTGCCAACCATCGTCTTGACGGCGGGCGGCGGCTGTCGTCTCGTCCATGAAACTGCCAATCGGCTTGCTTGGGTTGGCGAAAGCCGGGTCATCCGCGTCCACCACCACCTGGGTGACGATCGTAGCCACGGGAACCGGCTTGGGCCAATCGCGCATGCAACCATACATGGCCCGTTGAATGTGATAACCGATCGCCCCCTGGGTATCCGCCCCACAGGAGTCCAGCGGGACCGTGTGCAGTTCATGGCTGGCCAGCTCCACTCGCCGGAGTATAAACCCCACCTGTGGGCCGTTGCCGTGTGTGATCACCACCCGGTGCCCCTGTTCCAGGAGTCTGGTGATGTGCTGACAGGTCTGCAAACAGGTCTCGTACTGAGCAGGGACAGACTGATGCTGCCGGCCCTTGATCAGAGAATTCCCGCCAATAGCGAGGACGATAAGCTGCTTTTCTGATAATGGCATCTTCCGGGTTTCCTACCTAATTCCGGCGAAACGACGAGGAATGGGGAACATTAGACCAACTCTCAACCGTTTTGACCAGCGGTGTAGGGCGGGTTCCACCCGCTTTCTCACTTTCCCTCATTATAGGCTTAACAAACGGTCAAGCAAAAAAGCCGTGTAGGGCGGGTTCCACCCGCCTTCTCCAATCGTAAGAGTTCAGCCGTCTGCAATGGAGGGCATTCAAACACTGCCGTTTCCCTATGGTTTTGGCGGCTTCGCAAGGCCCGACGAACGCACCGTGGACTTCCGAGTGCGTTACACTTTCGGCGGGCTGTTTTTCAGCCCCGAAGGGGCGCAGGTTTTTAGCCACGGGCGTCAGCCCGTGGAATATAGACCGCATCTGCGCAAAAGCCCTGGAAGGGCGACGGAACTCCCGTTCCCCAGGGCTTGCGCCCTGGGCTATTAACCGTCGTCCCTCCGGGACTGCTCGCGAGACGAATCTTCTCGCCAAATCTGTCACGGACCCAGGACTTCCGTCCGCGTGGACGATCGAGTTCTGTTTGCACTGCGTTTACAGACCTCCGAGCAATGCGAACGATTCCAGGTATTGCATACGGCTGAAGAAGAGTTACCTTCAATCGAACGGCGGGTGGAACCCGCCCTACGAGGCTCAATGCCCGCCGGGCTTGGGCACCGGGGGCGATGGGATGTTCGGGAACACCGGGCTTAGGTCGTCGGCCTTCACTCGCCCGTCCCCGTTGATGTCACAACGTTCCGTGGGAGACGCCACCGCTGTCTGGATCATCGGGAAGATCGGGCTGAGGTCGTTGGCCATCACTCGCCCGTCGTTGTTCACGTCGCCCACCTGGACCATGTACTGAACAGTGAAGCTCTCCACACCAGCCCAGCCGCCGATGTTGCGAACCGCGATCCAGGTCTTGTTGCTCAGCACAGTCCCCTCTTCGGTGATCACCAGTCTGTAGGTCGGGTCCGACCTACGAGGCCAATCAGTACCGCGACCGTAAGGGAGCGGCCATCCGTCCTCCACCGTGAAGCTGAACCCGCTGGTGGACATATCAGGCCCATAGGCTCCGTCGGCCCACAGCTCCTGAATCAGGATGTCCCCAGGCTCGGGAGCCTCGATGTCGGCGGCAAACGTCAGCACAATGACATTACCGGCAACGCGACACAGGCTGTCCTCATGGCTGGGGACAGTTCCGATCAGTTGCGCGTTCACCTGGAACTCGTAGGCGCCCATATCCACGATTCTCATATAGTTGGGAGGGTTAGGCACTCCGGTGTCATCGGTGGCAGGGTCATCCACGAATCGCGGTGCGGCGTCGAGATCGAGTGGTGTGCGTTCCGTCGTATTGCCGTCGCCGTCGAGGTCGGCGTTGTCGGCTGGGACGGCGTAGTTGTTTCCGGCGTCGATACAGGGCGATTCGGGCAAGAGTCGCAGATCGTCGTCCATGGTGCCCGCAATCCCGTCTGGCCCGTCGGCGTCGACAAAAAGAGGATCAACGGAGATGTTGCCCTCACCAGGCCAGCCGCCCTGGACATCTGAATATGTAACAGTGGCACCACTGGAAGAACGCTCGTAAATCTCATCTGGTACGTTGCCCCACAGGATGCAGTTGATCACCGTCGAACTGCTGCGGTAGTTGTACATCCCGCCGCCGTCGTCGTTGGCTGAGTTTCCGCTGAAGGTGCAGTTGGTCACCGTCGGGCTACCCTCCCAGTTGTACATCCCGCCGCCCGCTGAGTAACTTGGTTCAACCTCCTGGCCCGAGGGACCGTCGGCGTTTCCGTCGGTTATTGTAAAACCATCGATGACGGCGGTGGCGTTCGTGCCGCTGCCGGTGACGACGTGGTAACTGTTCTCGCCGTCGCCAAACTCGCCGCTGAGTATGGTCAGGTAGATGGCTGGGTTGCGCTGATCGAGGCTGGTCTCTATGCCGGAAAATCCTCCAAAAAGCCCAATGCCGTTAAGGAGCTGAAAGGTGGAATAGGGATCACCGGTGCTGCGGTCGGGCGTATAGGTGGCAGCCGCGACCCAAATGTTATTAACCAGGCCACCGGAACCCGCTGCCTCCTCCAGAGCGTCCTGAAGGTCGTCATACGCCGTTGCCCAACTCAGTCCGTCACCACCTGGCGGCGCACCGCCATCGACATAACGCACGACGGGTGGGTCGCACTCGTCGGGGACGCCGTTGCTGTCGAGATCGACTGAGGTTCCACCGGCAATGTCGCATTCGTCCGGGACACCGTTGTTGTTGCAGTCTGCACTTGTACCTGTGGCGATATCGTAAGGGTCCGGCATCCCGTTGCCGTTGCAGTCCGGCTCGCAGTCGTCGGGGATGCCGTTGCTGTCGAGATCGACTGAGGTTCCACCGGCAAGGTCGCACTCGTCCGGGAAATCGTTGTTGTTGCAGTCTGCACTCGTGCCTGCGGTGATGTCGCAAGGGTCGGGAATCCCGTTGCTGTTGCAGTCCGGGTCGCACTCGTCGGGGACGCCGTTGCTGTCACAGTCCGAACTGATGCCGGTCGCCAGATCGACGCTGTCGATCTGCATGTTGCCATTGCAGTCTTCCTGGTACTCGTACACACCCATATCGACGATTGCCTCTGCCAGAGGCGGATTACCCGTGTCTTCCGCGGCGGGGTCGTCGAAGAATCGCCCGTTGCCGGCCAGATCGGTCTCCGGCAGCGACTGCACGCCGGAGGTGTTGGCGTCGATGTCAGCCTCGTTGTCGGCGGCGTCGATGCAGGGTGAACCAGCGCCCAGCCGCACGTCGTCATCTGCGGTGCCGGGGATATTGTCCGCCCCGTCGGCGTCGATGAACCGTGGGTCTTCAGCGATGTTGCCGATCCCAGCCAGACCACGCCGACCGGTAGTCAGACCCTGCACACAAGAGTAGTTGACCTCCGAAGCCGCACCGCCAAGTTGGGCGGATTCATCGCAGCCGTCGAGGTCGCGGTTGCCCCATAGGATGCAGTTGGCCAGTGTCGCATTATTGCCGTGCATGCTGTATATCCCGCCGCTCTGTTGGGATACGTTGCCGACGATGGTGCAGTTGGTGAACGTCGGAAGGCTCAGGCCCGAGTTGCAAACCGCCCCACCTTTGACTTCAGCCAAGTTGCCGGTGAAAAGCGTGTTGACCACCACCGGGCTGCCGCTCTCGTTGTAGACTGCGCCGCCGTTGACATCCGCCCGGTTGCCGTAAAACGTGCAGTTGATCACCGTCGGGCTGCCGTCTTCGACATACAAGCCGCCGCCACAATCCGCCTGGTTGGCGTGGAAGGTGCAGTTGGCGATGATCGGATCGGCATCGTGAACGAACATCCCACCACCGGTGGTGCACCGCTCAACTTCCGCGTTGCCGGCGGTGAGGACAAATCCATCGAGCACTGCCGTCGCATCGACCCCCTCAGCCGTCACGACCCGATAACTGTTGTCGTCCAGGCCTTCAGTGCCGGAATCGTTCTCCTCGAGGTCGCCGCTGAGAATCGTGGCATGGCTGAGTGGGTTGCGTTCATCCAGCGAAGTCTCGCTACCGGCAAAACCACCGTAGATTGCGATGCCGTTGAGCAGCGCAAAGGCAGCAGTGCGATCACCATCGGCGGACGGGTGATAAGTTCCCCCAGCCACCCAGATTTCGGTGACCGCGTTGCCGGGGGCGGATGCGATAGCCAGCGCAGCCAGCAAATCGTTGTAAGCGTCGGTCCAACTTGTGCCGTTGTTGCCTCCAACGGCATCCTTTTGGACATAGAGGATTTCGGCTTCGCACTCGTCTGGTATGTTGTTTGTGTTGTCGTCGAGGCTGGTGCCGGAGTTGATGTCACACTCGTCGGGCACGCCGTTGGCATTGCAGTCGGCACTGGTTCCCGCGAAGAGGTCGCATTCATCCGGGAAACCGTTGGAGTTGCAATCCGCGTCACACTCGTCGGGCACGCCGTTGCCGTCACAGTCCGGGCTCGTGCCGGCTGCAATGTCGCAGGCGTCGGGCACCTCATTCGAATTGCAGTCGCGGAACAAACCCGTCTCGTCGGCCCCCATGTCGATGCGGCATTGCTGGATGCGGGCGTCGCCCTCGAAGTCAAGCTCGGGCACCATGGGTGCGTTGTTGTCGCCGGCGTTGATGCAAGGCGACTCAGCCGAGAGGTGCAAGTCGTCGTCCGCGGTGCCGAGGATGTCGTCGGGGCCGTCAGCATCGACGAACCGGGGGTCGGCGTCGATGTTGCCGGTGCCCTCCAACTCGCCGGTCCAGCCCTGAACACAACTGGAGTCTACCACCAAGGTGCCGCCAGCCACATAAATCTGGCCCAGTTCATCGGTTCCGCCGAGGTCGCTATTGCCCCAGAAGATGGAGTTCATGGCTGTCGCATGGCTGGTGAACCCGTCGGCGAACAGCCCACCGCCGAAGTCGGTTGCGGTGTTGCGGCTGATCGTGCAGTTGGCCAGCGTCATGCTGTCCCAGAAACTGCTGATGGCCCCGCTGGAGAAGGCAGAGTTCCCGCTGAAGGCGCAGTTGACCAGCGTGGTGTTGCCGCCACTCCATAACCCGCCGCCGTAGCCGTGGACCCCGTTGGCTGTATTGCCGAGAAACATGCAATCAGTCAGGACGACGTTGGCCGGCTCGAAGTAGGAATCGGTGTATACACCGCCACCGTTGTTGTCGGCAAAGTTGCCCACGAAGACGCAATTGGTGATTGTGGGGCTGCCGTCCCGGTTGCATATCCCTCCGCCGTCGTGCCCAGCGGTGTTGCCGATGAACGTGCAGTTGATAATGGTGGGGCTGCCCCGGAAGATGGCTATCGCCCCGCCGTCCCAGGTGGCGGAGTTGCCCTCGAAGACCATGTCAGCCACCGTCGGGCTGGCTGCGTGGATGAGTATGGCTCCGCCCCACGGTTCCCCGTCGAGTGCGGTGGTTTGCCCACCACGAATGGTGAACCCCTCGACGCTGGCTTCGGGCGTCTCGCTGTTACGGAAAACAAAGCCGCCACCGTTGATGATACAGTTGTCAGGCCCGGCGGCGGAGCGGAGCGTAAGGAGCTTGCCGTCGAAGTCGAGTTCGCCTCCGTAGGTGCCGTCGAGAACCAGCACTTCGTCGCCATTGGTGCCGGCGTCGATGGCCTGATGAATGCTGTCAAAAGGGGCCTCTTGGGTCCCGGAACCGCCGGGGCTGGCGTCGTCGTCCACGTACCAGGTAATCTGCCCTTGGGCTGTCGCCACCATCAACAACATCCCGCCGGCCCACGCGATGATGATCCTCATCCCGATCATGCCTAACTTTCCCGTGACGTTTTGCATTGCATATCCCTCTCATAAAGGCGACTATCTTTCAAATCAAAGGGGGTATCCGGCTTACCCAGGGAGCTACTAGATTTAGTGGCCTTGGCTCCTATGATTGGTAGTTTGACTCACACGTTCGGCGACCTATTTTCAGCCTCCGGAGGAGGCGATGGAATATAGCCCAGGGCGAAGCGCAGCGAGCCCTGGGTAGACTGTCCCTCTCGCCCAAAGCCCCCGAAGGGGGCGACGGATTGCCGGGCTCACCGCGAATTCCGTCGCCCCCTCCGGGGGCTTGGGTTGCACGGAATACCAACCCAGGGCTCGCTTCGCTTCGCCCTGGGCTATATTCCATCGCCCCCTTTGGGGGCTGAGAATGCTTCATTGCGTTCATGAACACCTGTCCTTAGGTTCACGGCGTTGTATGCCACACCCGCGGGTTGCCAAAGCCGTGACAACTACTCACTACACCTCGACTACGGCAAACATCGCATCAGTTGAGATTCGCCAGCCGCAGAATTACGCTTCGACGCGGATTTGTCGGCATAGTAGGGGGTGAGCACAGCCGGGGCAGGCAGTGTGTCGAGTTGCCATCCAGGCCCACGAAAGGTGACGCAACGGTGACAAGCGTAGTCGTTCATGCTGCCACACGCCGAGGGCGGATAGTTCTGCGGGCCAAGGTTTGGAGCTGGACGGATGGACCCCCTCATTTCCACTGTGGCGGCGTGACCGTCGACAAAGGCCACATTGAAGTTGAAATCCAACCCGTGCCAACCCGGAATCGTGTTGAAGTCGCACACGACCCTGTCGGAGTAATCGCATTGTCCTTCAATGCTCCAATCGCCCCAAAGATGTGCGAATCGAGAGGGGACTTCCTGGTAGGCAATGGTGTGGGCCGGGGACGGCACGCTTGAGAGTGGAGTGAGATAAGGCGACTGGCTCTTGATCCGGTCAACATATCCTCCCACGATCCAGAATGTGTTGGCGACATAACTGGTGCCGTAGTGGTCGTAGGCGGTCCTGCCCTGATACCGGAAGGCCCCTTCATTGCGGTCGGTGTACTCTGAGCCGGCAGTGTACAGGAACCCACCACCGGCGTATCCGGTATCCGCCGGACACCGGTAGATGTCCAAATCCAGGTTCGCATCGCTGAGGTAGTTGGCGTAGCCCTGTCCGGGATCGGGACATCCGTGGAACGGGTTGTTGTAGTCCACAAAACCGCCCTTGTAGATGTAGGGGTTCAAAGGCCGATGGGCAGGGCCACGGTAGGCCGCCGTGCCGAAAATCGATTCGGCCACCTCTCCAGTCCGTGATTGCCCTTTGCCCGACTTGCCGCCCCACTCGATGGCGCCGCAGGCATGGGGCAACACCTGGGTATTCGGCACCGGGATCATGATTTCGTTGGGGTCATCGGTGGCGTAGACCAGGCTTACCGCTGCGATCTCCCTCAGATTGGCCAGGCAACCGGCCATCTGGTCTCGACTGCGAGCCAGATTGACCGACGGCACCAGAACCGTCAACAGCAACCCGAGGACCGAAACAACCACCACCGACTCGATGAAGGTGAAGGCCCTATATTCGACAGCCTCACCGGCAGGCCTTGTTTCTTTCAAGTGTGAATGGATAGGCATGATACACTCCCGGCAAAAGGTGTTTCTGTTGTGAAAAAACACTCTCATGGTTTCAGTAGGGCGGGTTCTACCCGCCTTCTCGGCTAATAAATCCAAAGTCCCTGGTCCAAAGTCCAAAGTCCAAGGTCAGAGACCAGCGGGACTTTGGACTCATCCCTGGTTGGTGGGTTCCACCTCGCTCCGCGAGGTTCCACCCACCCTACGTCTGCTCACAAGTGACCAGACCCATTATAGTTAGAAACCCGCTACA